>JAIPBM010000005.1 GCA_021739695.1 Flavobacteriales bacterium
ATAAAAAACGTTTGCCAACATCAACTATAAAAATAGGGCGTGAAGTGGTTGCCGCTAGTTCATCATGGTTTGCAGTTTTCGGTTTCGGGCGAAAGGACGAAGGTGTTAAAACCCTATTTTCATAGTTGTAAAACGTTGGCGCTCATTGTGAAAAGACGACACAGAAATAAATCAAGATTCTAAAAATCAAGACGCACAATGTTTACATTAGAACAAATAGAATTGGCTCATAGCAAAGTAAAATCAGGAGCTGAGTTTCCAAAATATATAGAGGAAATTAAAAAAATTGGAGTTGCTGCTTTTGAAACTTGGGTTTTTGATAGCCACACAAATTATTTTGGGTTAAACGACTTTCAAACAAAATCTAAACCCAAATATGATAATCTGACAATCGCTTCAAATAGCGACAAAGACAAATTCAGCCAGTATTTAAAAATTCACCAAAGAGGAGAAACAGACTATTTTACTTTTTGTAATCATTGTGCCGAAACCGGTATTGAAAAATGGATTGTTGACCTTGATAAAATGACTTGTATCTATTATGACAAGGCTGAAAAAGAAATATTAATTGAAAAAGTTCCTTCTCTATAAAAGCAAATAGCCGCAAAAGGATAATATCCCAAGCCCCCCGCCCGCCCAAGTCTTCCGAAGGCGCTGCACTGAGCTTGTCGAAGCTGACGATTTGTGCGGAACGAAGTACGATCATCTTCTTTTATGCAAGCATTTTTGCAGCACCCACCCTCTAGCCCGCTGGCCCGCGTTCAATGTCATTAAGTTAAGCCGTTTGAGAGATTGCTCAACTTTTAGGTACTGACAAATTAAGACCTGTGTTCTTTTCGCAAACCCTCCAAGGTCTTAAGCATCCACAGTTGGTAGCGTTCCATTAATTCCTCGCCATCGGCACCGATCATCGGTTCGCCAAAAGCGATATGGGCCTTCGTGCTCCATCTACTGAAATTGCGGAAGAAATGAGCGCCCATGTTGTCATCGCCTACCCAAGCCAGTGCCGGATTTTCATAAAAGATGGCCACCGGAATGATGGGAAACCCTTCTTCAGATGCGTTGAAGAACATGCCGGGTTTCAAGGGCAAGAGTCCATTACCGTCTCCCGTGGTACCCTCAGGAAAAATGATGACCGATCGACCTTTCCTAATACGTTCTGAAATTTCATTCTTGGTCTTTTGTCGGCTTTCCTTGCTGCTTCGGTCCACGTAAACGGTATTCACTGCACTGGCACCCCACCCAACTAAAGGCATCTTTTTCACTTCGGCCTTGGCCACAAAAACAGTGATGGCATACTTGGGGATGAGCCAAATATCGATGTACGATTGATGGTTGCTCATCATCAAACCAACATCAGGTTTGTTTCCATGAAGCACCGTTTTTACACCGAACACACGAAGCATCGCTACCGACCAGAATCGTTGTGTGCCCAAAGCCCATTGGTGGCCGCCAAAAATGGAACCCACCAAGGCCACAACTGTACACAGCAGCGTAAACAAAACGAAAACCAAGGACCGGATTGCAATAAGTATCACCCCCATGAACAGTTGTTTAATTTCGCTACAAATAACTAAACCCTTTTCGACATGAAAAACTTGGCATTGGCAGTGGTTCTGATTCTAGGACTTTTTGGAATATCGGCCAACTTGGAAAACGACACAAAGATCGGTTATGTATACATGGACCTGGTACTTAGCAAAATGCCCGAAGCAGTGGAGATGAACAAGATCCTTGAAAAATACAGCGCTGAAAAAGCGGCCAAGTTGAGCAAAAGCAGCGCAATTGTAGAAGGCAAGATTGAGGAAATGAGCAAAAAAGAGAAGGCCGGAGAATTGACAGAAGCAGGACGCATCATTGCGGAAAACGAGATTGCAAATCTCAAGATGGGTCTTGAAAAACAGACCACAATCAACGAACAGGAACTTTACGAAAAGAGAGTCCAACTCTTGACTCCCATTGCCAAAAAATTGGAAGCATCGATGGATAAAGTGGCTGCAAAATTGGGTTACAAATACGTACTCAATTCATCAGATGGAACTGGGAATTCCATCGTAATTGTAGCACCAGAGGCAGATGACCTTACCCAAGAGGTGATGGAAGACCTTGAGATCAGATTAGATTGATTACTTGAACGGATTGCTTTGCCTAAAAAGGTTTGAAATCAATTGATCTCTGTTCGAACTCTGAACATACATTTCTCCGTTGACCATTGACGAAAAATACATGCTTCGTTGTATTGAACTGGCGCAGTTAGGCGCTGGTTCGGTAGCTCCCAATCCGATGGTTGGCTGCGTCATTGTACACAACGGAAGTATCATCGGTGAAGGTTACCACCGCAAAATAGGCGAAGCACATGCCGAAGTAAATGCCATCAATGCTGTGGCTGATGCTTCGCTATTACCTCAAGCCACGCTGTATGTGAGTTTGGAGCCATGCGCACATTTTGGAAAAACACCACCTTGCGCCAATCTGATCATAGAGAAAAAGATAAAACGTGTGGTCATTGCGTGCCTCGATCCATTTGCACAGGTAAATGGCGCGGGCATCAAACGATTGATGGATGCTGGTGTTGATGTTCGACTTGGAGTTTGTGAGCGAGAAGCCCTCGAATTGAACAGACGCTTCATCACATTTCATCGAAAAAAAAGACCTTACATCATTCTTAAATGGGCAGAAACCTCAAACGGATCTGTAGATGATCTGAGAACAGATTCAAGCGAAACTCCGTTGAAGATCACCTGCGAAGCGGCCAACATATTGGTTCACAAATGGCGATCGGAAGAAGCTGCCATCATGGTTGGAGCAAAAACTATCAAACAAGACAACCCCAGTTTGACCACCCGAAAATATGCAGGTAAGAATCCAATAAGAATCGTTTTAGATTCCAAATTTGGAATTCCCGAAAACGCCCAGGTTTTGGATGGCGTGGCGGAAACACTTGTTTTCACAGAAAGCCAAACAGGATTTGAAAGCAACAACCATGAGTTCGTTACAGTAGCTGACACACGAAATCTGGAATCGGTTTTGACTGAACTTCATAATCGCAACATTCAGTCTGTAATCGTAGAAGGTGGCCCAACCTTGCATCGTTCTTTCTACGAAGCTGGTCTTTGGGACGAAATAAGAAGGTTTGTTGCTCCCATTTCAGTTTCTCAAGGAGTAAAAGCACTGCAGGTGAGCGAATTCGCAGAAGAAGAATTGGTGGTTGGCGATGACCGACTTTTGATCTACCGAAACCGATGATTCCTTTAGCACTCAGTATTCTTTCCTCTTCGGTATTGTTGGTCATATTCAAGTATTTCCAAAAGTTCGGAGTCAACACCTTTCAGGCCATCACGGTCAATTATGTCGTTGCTGCCTCGCTTGGTTATATGATGACACCCGAGCATTTTTCGATGGCTGAACTGACGCACAAACCTTGGGCACTTAGCGCTGTACTTATCGGTTCAGTCTTCATAGGCATGTTCTACATCATGGCGCTTTCATCTCAGAAAGTTGGCATTGCAGTAAGTTCGGTGGCCAATAAGATGTCGTTAGTGATACCAGTAGTTGCTGGTTTCATTCTTTACAACGAAACAATGGGCGCGCTTAAAATTACTGGGATCGTGTTGGCAGTGATTGCAGTGGTGATGGTGACCTTTACCAAAACCAAACTGGAAGTTGAATCGAAATACCTCGTTTTACCGTTCATCATATTTCTTGGTAGCGGCTTTTTGGACACTATTTTCAAATATGTACAAACAACGCAGTTGGCAACTGGGGAAATTGAGATTTTCTCCGCCTCATTGTTTTTGATGTCGGCCATTGTTGGCAGCAGCATTCTCATCGCAAAGCGAGTATTCAAAGGCTCAGTGCTGGAAACAAAAAGCATTATCGCTGGCTTTGCTTTAGGCGTGCCTAATTATTTTTCCATTCACTTTCTACTGAACGCGCTCAATCTACCCAACCTCGAAAGCACGGTCGTTTTTCCCATTAACAATACGGGTATTGTACTTCTCAGTACCTTGCTTGCCATATTGCTTTTCCACGAAAAACTATCAAAACTGAATTGGGCCGGTGTAGCGCTTGCTGTAGCTTCCATTTCGCTAATTGCCATTGTATGAGAATTCTACTTGCCTTTTTCTGTTCGGTATTAACCATAACCACATCTGCTCAAAACAGATTGAAACTGGTAATGGACACCAAACCTGTAGGCAGCGTTATCCGCATTTCCAAGTATTTGGGCGATATGGAAATTCCGCTAGACAGCGTACGCTACCGCGGAGAAGGTGAGATTGATTTCATCTATGACAACCGCTACTCCGATGGCGTTTACGTGGTGGAGATCAGCAGCCTAGAATCGTTTCAATTTGTATTGGTGGCACACGAGAACATTGTGGCGCACATTTACGAAAGCGGTTCTGGCATGGCTTTCAAACCTGATGGCTCGAAAGAGAATGATGCATTCAACATCATGATGAATCTATCTGAAGTGTATTCAAAAAGCATGGATACGCTCTCGATGGCTACCAATTACCTATCCAATTTTGCACCACGACATCAAGCACTCAGCGATTCGTTGAATGATGTGTACCACAGGATTGCGGAAGCCTACAATAACTCGCTAGGACTTCTCAGTAATCTGTTTCCCAACAGCTATGCCGCGTCGGTTTTAGCTCCGCTGGATAAGATTCCATTGCGTAGTCAAAAGCGAGAATGGGAACAGAAATTCGACAACGATGCTGCCTTCGGTCATGTACATTATTTCAACCACATCGATTTTTCGGATGAGCGCATCATCACCAATCCATTTCTGCCGAATAAGGTGCTCGATTATCTCTACAATTACACAGAACGTTCTGAAACCGGATTGCAAGCAGCTATTGATAAACTCTTGTCTTTCCCAAACCTGCATCCGAAGGTTCAGGCTTTTATGATCGATCTTCTTATCGATTTCTTCACCGATAAGGAAGCGCTGGAATATGTCGACTATTTGAACCGAAATTATCTTGGTAGCTGCGATCTGCCTTTGTCTGCTCAAACGCTTGAGAAAATTGAAAAAGCAGTGAAGTTCAAACCTGGCGATCAATTGCCTGAACTTAAAATGCCTGACCAAACAGCTCATTTGGTTCCGCTTAGCGCCATGAACAGCAAACTGAACGTGGTGGTTTTCTGGGCTTCTTGGTGTCCGCATTGCGTGCGAGAAGTTCCCAAACTGAAAGCACTTTTCGAGCAAATGAAAGGCGAACTAGGAGTTTATTCCATTTCTCTTGACACGAACAAAACCGATTGGATAAATGCTATTGATGCGCTTGGCCTTGATTGGTACAATGTAAACGACCTAAAGGGATGGGAAAGCGAAAGCCTGCAACAGTTTGGAGTTACCTCCACCCCTTCCCTATTCCTATTGGATGAACGTTTGCGTTGGATAGGAAGAGCCAGTTCGTTTGATGGACTTTACGAACTGGTCAGAACGCAGCTGGAGGAATAAGCACTGATCGACAAACCGTGTTTTCGGCATTTTTACATTTCGTTACTTTGTCCTCGTTTTGACATTAATCGCATACCATGAGATCAACAGGATTATTTTTCGCCATCATCTGCTTTGTAGGAGTTCTGAGTGGATGTCAGGAAGAGTCTGTAATTCCTGACGGAAACAACCAACCTGACGCTTTGGACGTGGCGCTTGAAGAAGCCCTCTTGAACGCTTCGAACGGTGTTGGAAGCAGCTTTTACAAACTACCTAGCACGCTCAGCGATATTCCTCAGGACCCGAAAAATCCATTGACCGCTGCCAAAGTAGAACTAGGAAAACTGCTGTACCACGAAACTGGAATGGGCGTGCATCCGAAGAAGGAAGAAGGAAGATTTACCTACAGTTGTTCAAGCTGTCATCACGCTGATGGCGGTTTTCAGGCTTGTTTACCTCAAGGAATTTCTGAAGGTGGAATTGGATTTGGACTACATGGCGAAGGCCGCTATCCAAATTCAAATTACCCGATTGCAGAGTTGGATGTTCAACCGATCAGAACTCCTTCTGCGTTGAACATAGCCTATCAGACAAATGTGCTTTGGAACGGGCAGTTTGGAGGAACACATCTGAACGAAGGAACAGAGTCTCAGTGGCACGAGGGCTCGCCAAAGATCTGGAATCATTTAGGCTTTGAAGGGACCGAAACGCAGGCAATTGCCGGCATCAAGGTTCATCGTATGGATATGACGCCATCATTGTTCCAAAACTCAAATTACAAGCAACTTTATTACGCGGCTTTTGGTGAAATTGGCGATGACACGCTGATGAGCAATGTTTACACTGGTTTGGCCATTGCCGCCTATGAGCGAACTCTTTTACCGACCGAAGCTCCGTTTCAAAAGTGGTTGAATGGAAATTCGAATGCCTTGAGTTCGAAGGAAAAAGAAGGTGCAATCCTGTTTTTCGGCAAAGCAGAATGTGCTTCTTGCCACAATGGCCCAGCTCTTTCGTCCATGGATTTCTATGCTTTAGGAATGGATGACTTAAATGGTTCAGGCACGTATTTCACCAATTTTGTAGATGAGACCATCAATTTCGGTCGTGGCGGATTTACTGGAAATGCTGCCGATTACTACAAGTTCAAAGTGCCGCAATTGTACAACCTCGTTCAATCTAAATTCTACGGCCACGGGGCATCATTCCATTCTGTTCAAGAAGTGGTTGCTTACAAGAACAAAGCCGTTCAAGAAAACCATGAAGTTCCAATGGGACAATTGGCCTCGGAATTTCATCCTCTAAACCTGTCGACCAAGGAGATTGAAGCCATTTCAGCTTTTATCGAATATGGTCTGTACGACAGAAATCTGAAGCGCTACCAACCAACCAGCATTCCATCCGGATTTTGTTTCCCGAACAACGATTATCGTTCTGCTCAGGAAATGGGTTGTCAGTAAATCGAATCTGAACCTTAGCTTAGTTCAATTAGTTTGCCGCTAACTCTTTCGGTGCATCTGCAACTCCTTCAGGAAGTTCGCCTGAAAGTGCTTGGAGAAACGTGACAATGCTATTCACTTCCTGATCGGTAAGTTTCTTGTTCAGGTTGATTTCGGCCATAATACTTACAGCTTCCGCAAGGTCTTTTACACTTCCATCATGAAAGTAAGGACTCGTTTCGTGTATGTTTCTTAAACTCGGAACCTTGAACATGTACTTGTCCGCTTCATTTTTAGTCAATGAGAACAGACCATCATCCACCGACTTACTTCCAGTGTAGGTCCAGTAATCTTTAAACTGACCGAATTTTTGGAATGAATTTCCGCCAACCATTTCACCATTATGGCACGTGATGCATCCTGCATCTACGAATGCCTTCAATCCTTCTTTCTCCGCAATGGTCAATGCTTTTGATTCACCGTTCAAAAAATGGTCGAATCGAGAAGGTGTGACCAATGTGCGTTCAAATGCTCCAATGGCATTTCTCAGATTGGTATAGGTGATCGGTGCAGATTGCCCAGGATAAGCCTCGGCAAATAGACCTTGATAGAGTTCAATTCCTTTGAGCCGGTCAATTAGAAAAGCTTCGTTCGGAATGGCCATTTCCACAGGATTCAGAATTGGCATGCCTGCTTGTTCTTCCACGTCTTTGGCACGACCATCCCAGAACTGAGTTGAATGGAAAGCTGCGTTCAGTACTGTTGGCGAATTTCTTCCGCCCAATCCGCCATCATCGCCAGGCGAAAAAGATAGATTATCAACTCCACCGGTTTTCAAATTATGGCAAGAGTTGCAGCTTATGTTTCCTTCTTTCGACAAGCGTTTATCGAAATATAAGACCTTGCCCAGCTTCACCTTTTCCGTGGTAATGGCATTATCAGGATTCTCAGCAACTGCCGCAATCGGCCTGAATATCTTCTTTGCCTTTTCAGCGATCTGCGCGTCCAAACGCATGTGTTCCGCAAAATCAACAGCGTTATTGTTCTGCGTTTGCGATTCTGCGTGGTCTGTTCCTCCGCAACCAGCAAAAAATAAAGTTGAAGCTAGACCAGCAATGATGTAATAGGTGGATGTGATTTTCATTCAATGATTTTTATCAGTTCAAATGTATAGCGCGCTCAAATCTAATCGTGTGACAGTTATCACTTGAGTGCTGCTAATTTGCACAACAATCCAAACCGAGCAATGTTTAGTTTTGGACTAAAGAGTTGATATGCGCAAGAAAGACAAGAGATTTGACCTGGAAGGTGAGATCATTACGCTGATTTTTGAAGACAACAAAAACACGGTTCACTTTGATTATCACGTGGACATTGATGATGTGGATTACAGCATTATGCTGGATCTGTACACACGAAATGCACGAAATGGAGCTGTATTTCTTTTGCATCAGACTCGCGGAACAAGTTCTGTTGACGTGCTGAGTAAAATGCTAGAGCATCTAAAGCATCAAAACCTCTCTGACGAGAAGTATTCGTACACGGTAAAATGGATTGACAGGAACGATTCTACGAAGGAAGAGCACGTTTCCTACTTTTATGAAACAAGCCAGCGCGATGTGCGGAAGAAGTTTTTCTACAATCGTAGAGAAGAAGATTTCATGATAACGATTGAGAAGAATCCGCTTTCTTGATCTGTGATCAGTAAACTTTTTCCCCGTTCTTCAAAAAACGACTCCAATCCTTATTGTAGGTGTGCACCTTTTCGGTTGTATCGTTTTTGGTATCGAGTACCACGCCATTGTGATTCTTCCAATTGAAAATGCCGCCATATAAGTTGAAAACGTGGGTGTATCCTGCTTTTTGCAGCTTTTCTCCTATCCGCTCGCTTCGGTAACCAACAGAGCAATACACGATAATGGTATCCTGCTTCGGAATTGATTTTACCGAAGCCAAATCAAAATCGTCATAACCAACCAGTTTCGCCTTCGGCAGATGGCTCACTTCAAACTCCTTGGGTTCTCGTGTATCCAAAATTTTTGCATTGGCCGATTTTTGAGCGTCTTCCATCGAAATAACTGGAACTGTGCGCTTATACAGCGTTTTCAACTCTTCATCCAACGAATCGTTTTTTTGACCGCAGGAAGTCAACGGTACCAGCATCAACAAGAAAACAATCCATCTATTCTCCATTCAAATTCCAATCATATGGTAAGTACTTGACCTTGGCCGAAGAGACAAAATCCTGTTGAGAAAACGGTCTGATGAACTCTTGAACCGTTCCGTTATTGGTAAAATCTCCGCTGAACCATTTGAAGATGGAGGAAATTCGAATCTCTTCCATTTCAATTTCATTCTTAGTGCTGTCGTTGATAAAATCAACAGCTTGCGCTTGCAACTGTTGCTCCAGTTTTTCTGCCGTAAAGGCTTCATTCCTCAATTTAGGACAGGACATTGAAGCGCAGACAATGGAAAAATGGATACGTGGTTCTTCAAATTCCTTTCTGAGAATGGAATGCTCAATTTCGTTTAGGCTCATTCTCATTCCGCCAATTTCGAAGAATTTGATGTCCCAAACAGAGTTGACAAATGGAATACCCTTTTTAATGTCTTTGATACTAGAAACAGGAAAAAGATTGATGATCAGCTTGACGGTAAAAGCATTGTAAGCATTGATCCAAAAGGCGAGTTTATCCGCTCGTGTCCATTCATCCGTAGGTGGAGTTGCTGAAAGCACATTCAGGTAATCGTTCAGTTTAAGACTGTCTTCCAAAAAGCCTTTGTAAGAAACAAAGCCTTTAGCATCTACATGCTTTTGCAATAAATCAGTCCAAGGCTGATGCACAACGCTAAATTGCTGTGCCCAACTTGGTAGCGTTGCGAGAAAGAAAAAAAGTAAACCTAGATGCTTCATACGAAGTTCAACTTCGCAACGAAGCTACTTGTTCAAAATAAGTGCAACGTGACGCTGGTCACGCAATGTTTGTATACACCGCCTGCACGTCATCGTCATCTTCTAGCCTATCAATAAGCTTTTCAATGTCAACCATCTGTTCGTCAGAAAACTCAACTGGCATGGTTGGAAAGCGCTCTAAACTTGCTTTTACCACTTCAATTCCCAATTGTTCAATGGCAGTTGCCAACTTCCCGAAAGAAGTGAAATCACCATGCAGATATATGGTGTCTCCATCATCAACGACCTCTTCCAATCCAGCATCAATCAACTCGAGCTCCAATTCCTCAATGTCCATTCCATCGGTCTTGTTGATTTCGAAAACCGCTTTGCGGTTGAACATGAATTCCAACGAACCAGTTGGAACAAGAGAACAATCGAATTTATTGAAATGCATACGAACATTTGCCACAGAACGAGTCGTGTTGTCTGTGGCACATTCTACAAATATCAACACTCCAGAAGGACCTTTACCTTCATAATTGATCTCCGTGTAGTCGCTCGCATCCTTTGCTGTTGCACGCTTAATGGCTGCGTCAATGTTGTCCTTAGGCATGTTCTGACCTTTGGCATTGGCAATGGCTGTACGCAACGAAGCGTTCATCGCGGGATCACCTCCACCTGCTTTGGCCGCCATCGTTATGGCCTTGCCTAACTTTGGAAATATCCTCGACATCTTGCCCCAACGTTTTTCCTTGGCGGCTTTACGGTATTCAAATGCTCTTCCCATTTCGGATTTTAGTCTATGCGGCAAATGTATCGTTGTCAAATTAATTCTCGCATTTCTGACATTCAAAAAATTGCCTTCGATGTGATGTTGAGTTTCAGACGTATGTCGAAAACTTAAACAGTTATTAACTTTTGTCATTCACTTATCCATTAAAAACAATTTTCCAAGATTTAAAAATCTAGTTTCGACCTACGTTTTTCACGTACTAATCAAATTACAACCAATGAAAAATAATCTCCTCTATTCAGCATTGTTTACTTGCCTGTTTGCATTTTCGGCATTTGCAGGCGATGTTAAGATCTTCAGTCATGGACCGGAAGGCAAGAACGAATTTGTCCAAGCCACTGATCGGATTCTTATTCGATTCAACGAAGGCATTTCGTTTGCAGATAAAGCAAAGATTCTATCTCAAGAAAAAGCTATAAATACGCTTTCTAAAGAGGATGTTCTTCCTGCGCCTGATGTGACGATGGCAAACGTTTCCGGTCTTAATTCAGATGAGCTGGAAGCGTTGCTTTCAAGGCTGAACAAAAACCCATTGGTTGTATACGCCAATGCGTTTCTTATTTATTCTGACGGAACATATCAAGGAATTCAAGATAGAGTGATCATTCGGCTAAAGAGCGACAAAGACTTCGTTAAGATGAACAGCTTCGCGAAGGAATTGAACCTGAATATTCTCGAACGGAACGAATTCGACCCGTTGATGTATGTTCTTCAAACCACCAAGCAATCGAAAGGAAATGCTGTGATGGTGGCCAATCGACTCCACGAAAGCAATGTTTTTGAATACGCTGAACCTGATTTTCTGCTTCTTCTAAAAAGACATAATACAAATGATGGATTGCTTGGGTATCAGTGGAGTTTGAACAACACAGGATCTTCAATTCAGTACAATGGAACTCCAGGTGCCGATATGAATGTGTTCGATGCGTGGGGAGTAACGCATGGTTCATCTAGCATTAAAGTGGCTATTGTAGACGAAGGAGTTGACCTGAATCATCCTGATCTGCAAGCGAATCTCTTGAGCGGATATGACGCTACAGGTCAAGGAAGTGGTGGTGGACCATCAGGCGATGATGCTCATGGAACGGCATGCGCTGGTATTGTAGCAGGTGTTGGAAACAATAGCATTGGTGTTGCTGGTGTTGCTTATGGTTGCAAGATCATTCCTGTACGAATTGCCTATGGACAAGGAACAAGTTGGGTGACTTCAAACACTTGGATCGGAAATGCTATCAATTGGGCTTGGCAAACTGGAGGCGCAGATATTCTTAGCAACTCCTGGGGAGGCGGTTCTTCTTCAGCTACTATCAATAATGCGATTACAGGTGCTGTGACAAACGGCCGTGGTGGTTTGGGCGCTCCTGTTCTGTTTGCTGCAGGAAACGACAATGGAGCCAACAGCTATCCTGCTACTCAAACCAACGTGATTTCGGTGATTGCTATGAGCATGTGCTATGAGCGCAAAAGCCCAACATCATGCGATGGGGAAAATTTCTGGGGTTCTAATTATGGTACTGGCGCGGACGTTTGTGCTCCAGGTGTAAAGATCACTACCTGCGATATTTCTGGTTCGGCCGGATATGTAGCAGGAGATTACACAGGAACTTTCAATGGAACCTCGTCTGCTACTCCAAATACTTCGGGCGTAATGGCGCTGATCCTTTCAGCCAATCCGAATTTGACAGCAACTCAAGCCCGTTATGCGCTTGAAAGCAGCTGCCGTAAGGTTGGTTCTTACACCTACAATTCAGGTGTTTCCGGTCAACCGAACGGAACTTGGAGCAATGACCTTGGCTACGGATTGGTTGATGCTTACTCAGCTGTACTCTCAGTTTCTCCACAAGTTTCTGATGATGCTGGAATTTCCAGTATTTCATCTCCTTCTGGAACAATTTGCGCTACTTCTGCAACACCTTCTGTTACGTTGAACAACTTCGGTTCTAATACCTTGAACTCGGTAACCATTAGCTATCAGGTTGATGCTGGATCAATTGGAACGTACAACTGGAGCGGCTCGCTATCAAGTGCTTCTTCCACCACGGTCAACCTGCCTTCGGTTACTTTCTCTGGCGGTTCGCACACCTTCAATGTTTGGACTTCGAACCCGAACGGAAACAGCGACAACGGACCATCTAATGACGATGCTTCTTCAAGCTTTTCTTCCGCCTCGAATGGCGTTACACTTTCCATCACCTTCGATAATTATCCAGAAGAAACAAGCTGGCAGATATTGAGTGGTTCTACAGTTGTTGCGGCTGGTGGCACATATGCAAGCCAAGCTGACGGATCAACTTTAGTGACCAACATCTGTTTACCAGATGGATGTTTCGACTTCGTCATCAACGATGCTTACGGAGATGGTATGTGCTGCGCTTATGGCAGCGGTTCTTACACCTTGACAGCTGACGTTGGTGGTGCTGTTCTTGCTTCAGGAGGAACGTTCACTTCTTCTCAATCAACAAATTTCTGTCTACAGTCCGCCCCATCATTGGCGGCTTTGGTTGCTTCCAGCACGAACGTTTCGTGTAATGGCGGTAGCGATGGTTCTGCCACCGCAAGTGCGTCTGGCGGTGCAACTCCATACTCCTATTCCTGGAGCAATGGATTCATTGGCTCCACAACTTCAGGGCTTGCTGCCGGGACTTATATGGTAACGGTAACAGACGGAAATAACGATCAGGCAACAACCACCGTTACCATCTCGGAGCCTGCGGTTTTGACTTATTTCTCAGATCAGACCAACGTGACCTGCAACGGTGCCAATAATGGTTCTGCCTACATTCTAGTGAATGGTGGAACTTTTCCATATACATATGACTGGAGTAACGGAGAGACACAGTTTGCTGCAGCCTTGCTATCCGCAGGAACCACAACAGTAACGGTAACGGACGCCAACGGATGTACAATTGGTAATTCATTCAACATAACAGAACCAGCCTTATTGACTGTATCTACCAGTACATCCAATGCTTCTTGCAACGGTGGTGCTGATGGAAGTGTCGGAGCTTCCGTTTCCGGTGGAACATCCCCGTATTCTTATTTATGGAGCAATGGAGCAGCAGATGCTTCCGTTTCTGGATTATCGGCTGGAAATTACAGTGTCACGGTAACCGATGCCAACGGATGCGCAGCATCTGGCTCAGCCTCAGTTGGCCAGCCTTCAGCCATTTCTTTGAGCATATCCAATTTTGATGCAAGTTGTGGTTCTGCAAATGACGGTTCAGTTGATCTGAGCGTTTCTGGTGGAAATGCACCGTATTCTTATTCTTGGAGCAATGGAGCAACTACTGAAGACCTTGGAACGGTTGCAGCAGGCAATTACAGTGTTGTTGTAACAGACGCAAGCGGATGTTCGGCCAATGCAAATGCAACGGTTGGAGAAAATTCTACGCTCTCAGCTTCTGCTTCAAGTTCATCTGTAAGCTGCAATGGTGGTTCGGATGGTTCAGCCACGGTTTCGGCTAACGGTGGAACAGCACCATACTCGTATGCTTGGAGCAATGGAGCTTCTACAAGTTCAGTTACCGGATTGGTGGCCGGAACGTACAGTGTGACGGTCACGGACGCAGCCGGATGTACCGCAAATGCGAATGCAACGGTCGGACAACCAACTGCGCTTTCGGTGAACACATCTTCAACAGACGCTACATGCGAAACAGCAGATGGTTCTGCCACGGCAAGTGTTTCTGGCGGAACGGCTCCGTACTCCTATTCTTGGAGCAATGGATCAACGTCAAGTTCAGCATCGGGCCTTGCCGTTGGTTCGTACTCGGTGACGGTAACGGATGCGAATGGCTGTGTATCCAATGCTTCAATTGATGTGACCGAAGATTGCAGCGAGTGCATCTACTCTACCATCAACTCAAACACTTTTGAAGGCGGTTTGGGAATTTGGACAGATGGCGGTACAGATTGTGTCCGAATTTCAGATGCGAATAATGCCAATAGCGGTTCGTATTCGGTTCGCTTGCGCGACAACACCTCCACTTCGGTCACCAGCACTGGCAACTTAGACCTTTCGGGATATGATGAGGTAACAGTCAGTCTATCGTTCATCACCGCTGGTTTAAGCAACGGAGAAGATTTCTGGCTACAACTTTCATCAAACGGAGGTACTACTTACACAACGGTAAAGGCCTGGGTGATGAACACCGATTTCATTAACGGTCAGCGGCAGAATGTCCAAGTTGTGCTCGCTGGGCCATTTGCAACCAACTCCAGATTGAGATTCCGAGCCGATGCATCCACTGATGCCGATCTGGTTTACATTGACGATGTTGTGATCTCTGGTTGCAAGCCTCCGTTGAACTGTAGCTATCAGGGCGTTGACAGTAACGGTTTCGATAGCAGTTTAGGCATTTGGGCAGATGGAGGAACGGATTGTGCCCGTATATCCAACGCAAGTTTTGCGAACAGTGGAACTTACTCTGTTCGGTTGCGTGACAATACCTCCACATCCTTAATGAGCACCGGCAACCTTGATCTTAGCAATTATTTGGAGCTGACCGTAAGCCTGTCATTCGTAACTGGCGGCTTCAGCAATGGTGAAGACTTCTGGTTGCAGCTTTCGAACGATGGAGGTGTTACTTACACTACCGTGAAAGCTTGGGTGATGAACACCGATTTCACCAATGGTGTTCGAAACAATCCGGTGGTGGTCATTCCAGGCCCGTTCGCTTCCAATTCACGCCTCCGATTCCGTTGCGATGCATCGACCGATGCTGATGTGGTTTACATTGACGATGTGGTCATAAGCGGATGTCAGGGTGCTTCTGCTCGATTGGCTGATCCAGAAGCAGAGCAAGAGCTGCCGGTATCAAACAGCGTTTCGGAAAATATTTCGGCCGTTTCCATTTATCCTAATCCTACTAGCGATGAATTGAACGTTCAGTATGAATTGGGTCAAAGTGCTGATATTGAATTACGAGTAATGGACATGACGGGCAAGATGGTTCGTCTGATTTCACTTAGCAACTCAGAAGGAATCAATAAGACATTCATCTCCACCTCAGACCTTCCATCTGGTATTTATTTCATGACGCTTATCGCGAATGAACAGATCGTAACAAAACGATTTGTGGTTCAACGATAACGACCAATGAACTTAAAAAAAGCCTGCCAGAGCAATCTGGCAGGCTTTTTTGTTCTTTAGCGTTCCATAAATTAGCAGCACCTAATAATTGAACCAATGAGCGAATTACAAGAAGCTGCCGAGCGCCTTAAAACTCTTACAACCCGACCTTCAAACGATGAACTTCTGAACCTGTATGGTCTTTACAAACAAGCAACCGAAGGCGACAACAAAACCTCAAAGCCCGGCATGTTCGATATGAAAGGCCAGTTTAAATGGAAAGCTTGGACCGACAAAAGCGGTATGAGCCAAGAAGTTGCAGCGGACGAATATGTAACGTTGGTCAATCGATTGCTAGAATCGAACTAGTCTTAAGCCGCTTGCGCAGCAGGAATCCTCAGGTCGTCTGGGTATTTTTCCTGTAATGCTTCAACACGAGGGTTCATAACTGCAAACCACAGCGGTGGAATAAGCGCCAACACGATCATGCCTGGGTAACCCGTTGGCATTTGTGGGGCATCATCAAAATGACGCAGAATCTGATACTTTCTGCTCGCTTTGTAGTGGTGGTCGCTATGGCGAGTCAACTCAAACAAAAGCAATCTTCCCATTGGGTGATTGCTATTCCAGCTATGTATTGGAAGCACTTTCTTAAAGCCTTTATCCGATTTATGGCGTGCTAATCCGTAATGCTCTACGTAGTTTACTACTTCCAGTAAAGAGAAGCCGATAACAGATGCAATGAATGATAGAACCATTGTTTGAATGCCGAAAACCGCTGCTACAGCTACAAGCAGTCCGATCTGGCAGAACGCAAAGAATATCATCTCATTACTCCAATGATACCAAGGAAGACCTTTGGATTTCAATCGTTCCAATTCGAGTTTCCAAGCGGAGGCATAACCAAGAAAAACCGATCGGAACCAAAAGGTGTAGAAAACCTCTCCATAACGCGAAGTTGCCGGATCTTCTTCGGTACTTACGTTCTTGTGATGTCCTCTGTTGTGCTCAATAAAAAAGTGCATGTACTGAGCTGTAAGAAGTAAGGCTTTTGCCATCCATTGTTCTGATTTCTTTTTTCGGTGTCCGAGTTCATGCGCCACATTAATTCCGAAAGCGGCACAACCAATTCCCATCGTAAACGTGAGTCCTGCAATTTCGTACAACTCCAAACCAGGCTGACTGACGGAGTACATGAAAAAAGCGAACAATCCCCATTGCGCTGGAACGATCGCATAAACAAGATAATCATATACACGGTCATTCTTTTCTACTTCCTCTTCAGCTTCAGAAAGATTCACCGTGGAACCTTTGCTCAACAGTTCAATCACCGGAATCATCACGTAGACAAAAACGGGCAGAAACCATGACCACAGCCCTTTTTCATGCAGTGCATAAAATCCAACGATCGGAATAAGAAAAATGAACAAATACTTGAGTGCTCTGAATTTTTTCATGGCAGAATGGTTTTTTGAACAGTACTAAAGTAATGACTTTTTTGAACGATGTAAACTATTATATCATTTTAGTTTACTTTTGAATGAATGGGAAGACAATCTGTAGATAAAGAACGTGTAAAAGACCCCAAGAAAAGGGACCTTTGGATCAATGAACTTCTCCCCCACTTTATTCAGCGCGGAATAAAAGAGGTTCCGATCGATGAAGTTGTTTCCATTCTCGGAAAATCGAAAGCCACGATCTATAAGCACTTCGAATCGCACCACGAAATCGTCTCGCTGGTCATTCAACGGAAACTTCAGCAACTGCAGCATTTTCAGCCCATGCTTGAAGATGAAAAACGATCATATCAAGAACGTTATGTGTTGGCCGTAGGGTATGTTTCTAAACATCTCGGAGATGTGAGCAACCTCTTTCTTTCCGATCTGAAAGAAGTTTATCCAGACCTGTGGGAGCTGATCAATGGATTCAAACAAATGGCACTTTCCATTCTCAAGAATTTCTATCAGGATGGAATCGCGGATGGAAAATTCCAAGACATCAATCCAGATCTGATGGTTCTGAGTGATGAACTTTTCTTCGATGCCTTGACAAATCCTGAATATCTTACTTCTAAAGGATTGAACCTACAAGCTGCGTTTGAGGGTTACTTCAAGATGCGGTTTTATGGCATCTTGACGCAAGCTTGAAGCGCTACCTTCGTACCACATGAGAATCGCAGTAATTGGTGGTGGCGCAGCAGGTTTTTTCTCGGCTATATCAGCTAAGGAAAATCATCCCAATTCACACATCACCATTTTTGAGAAATCTCAGAAAGTGCTTTCAAAAGTGAAAGTTTCTGGCGGTGGAAGATGCAACGTTACCAACGGAACCACTTCGATATCCGAATTAGCAAAAGGCTATCCGCGAGGCGAAAAGCAGCTCAAAAAAGCATTCTCCGTATTCAATACAAGTCATACTCGGGAATGGTTCGAATCTCGTGGAGTGGAACTCTACACGCAGGACGACAATCGTGTTTTTCCGAAATCGAATGATTCGCAAACCATAATCGATTGCCTTTTCCGCGAAACAAAACGACTTGGGATTGATGTGCAAATTGGAATTGGAATCAGCTCAATAGAATCCGTTGGTGATCAACTCGAACTGAAATTTCAAGGAGAGACGATGTCTAGAACCTTCGATAAAATAATTGTGGCAACAGGCGGTTCTCCAAACAGAAAAGGCTTCGAATGGCTGGAACAACTTGGACACAAAATTGAAGAACCCGTTCCTTCGCTCTTCACTTTCAACATGCCTTCGGAAAGCATCAAGGAATTGATGGGCGTTGTGGCCGAAAATGCCACGGTCGGGATTCAGGGAACGAAACTCAAATCGCAAGGACCATTGCTGATAACGCATTGGGGAATGAGCGGTCCGGCCATTCTGAAACTATCAGCTTTCGGTGCTCGGATACTGAGCGAAATGAACTACGATTTCAACATCCAAGTGAATTGGGCTGGAGAAGTGAACAACGAAGCTGTGATGGCTCAACTGGAAGAAATCGTTGACACAAACCCGAACAAACTGATGCAAAACGTCAAACCTTTCGGACTACCCGAACGATTGTGGTTGTTTCTGCTCGAAAGAAGTGATTTGCCTCCAACCAAAAAATGGAGTGAATTGGGTAAAAAAGGCATGAACAAATTGGTGAACACCATAACAAACGATGAATATAAGGTCAGCGGAAAAACCACATTCAAGGAGGAATTCGTGACCTGTGGTGGAATCAGCCTCGAAAGCGTGAATTTCAACACAATGGAAAGCCGAGTTTGCAAGAACCTCTACTTTGCTGGAGAAATACTGGACGTTGACGGCATTACTGGCGGATACAACTTCCAAGCAGCTTGGACGACAGGTTTCATTGCTGGAAAATTGAAATGACATGGGATTGAACATCGTTCTGATAGAACCTGAGATTCCGAACAACACGGGAAATATTGGCCGACTGAGTTTGGCCTCGGGTTCCACGCTTCATCTCGTCAAACCATTCGGTTTTGAGTTGTCGGATTCGCGTGTAAAACGTGCCGGATTGGATTATTGGCAGCACGTTGATCTGAAGATCTACGAAAACGTTGAAGAGTTCTTCTCCATCCATTCGGACAAGAAAATGGCGTTCTTCTCTAGTCATGGAACGAAGTCCGTTTGGGATATTGATTTTGAAGATGCGATGTTTTTGATCTTCGGAAAGGAATCGGTTGGATTATCTGAAGAAATCACGATTGCTCATTCTGATAAGCTTTACAAGATTCCTATTCATAGCAACCACATTCGCAGTCTGAATTTGGCCAATGCCGTAGCAATTGCCGTCTACGAGGGTTTGCGCCAATTGGGCACCAGATAGAACAACCGTTCTGTCTGATTGACAATCACATTTATTACTGAATCAGGACGCGAAACTGTCCTCCAGAAAACGTATGCATGCATAATAGTTTTCAACATTTGGTATGCATGCATACTATTTTATACATTCGCTGCTCATGGCTCAAAAACGACATCTGCGTCCTGAAGAAAGCGTGTGTTTCACTACAAAAACCACGTGGCATGCCATTTCCCGACTTTACAATACAACCGGTGCGCAGCACGATGTAAGCGCTGCTTCTGGCTTCGTTCTTCTGAACATTGACGCGGAAAAAGGAACTCCAGCAACTAAGATCGCACCTGCCTTGGGCATGGAACCTCGCAGCCTGACGCGCATGCTGAAAACCATGGAAGACAAAGGTTATCTATATCGTCAGTCCGATAGTTCGGATGGAAGGGTGATGCGGATTTTCCTGACGGAAGAGGGCAAGAAAAAACGTGAATTGGCGAAAATCGGTGTGGTTGCTTTCAACAAAGCCGTAAGAGAACTTGTTCCAGAGGAGAAGTTGAACATCTACTTTGAAGTGGCCAACACGATCAACGAGATCATCGACAAGAAATCGATCTACGATAAGGTAAACGTGAATCAATTAAAAATTGAGAATTAAAAATTAATAATGGGACGGCAAGCTCATGTCAAGTACTGGTCGCTTGTCGCTTTTCACTAATCACTATAAACAAATGAAGAGAAGTATTAAAAAGGTAGCAGTGCTTGGATCTGGCGTAATGGGCTCGCGCATTGCGTGTCATTTTGCGAATGTCGGTGTGGAAGTGCTTTTGCTGGACATTGTACCAAGAGAGCCAAATGCTGCTGAAGCGGCTAAAGGGTTGACCACTGATCATCCTGCAGTGAGAAACAGAATTGTGAACGAAGCCTTGGCTTTCGCCATCAAATCGAACCCGAATCCGCTTTACAAGAAGTCGTATGCGAACCGCATCAAGACTGGAAACTTTACCGATGACATGGCGAAAATTGCTGATTGCGATTGGACCATTGAAGTAGTTATCGAGCGTTTGGATATCAAAAAGCAAGTGTTTGAGAATGTGGAGAAATACCGCAAGCCTGGAACATTGATCACTTCTAATACATCTGGTATTCCAATTCATCAGATGTTGGAAGGTAGAAGCGAAGATTTCCAGAAGCATTTCTGCGGAACGCACTTCTTCAACCCACCACGTTACCTGAAATTGTTGGAGATCATTCCAACGGCAAAAACGGATCAAGCAGTCGTTGATTTCTTGATGGATTACGGTGACCGTTTCCTTGGAAAAACAATGGTACTTTGTAAGGATACGCCAGCGTTTATCGCCAACCGTGTTGGAGTTGCTAGCATCCAAGCATTGTTCCACTTGGTGGAAGAAATGGATCTTACAGTAACTGAAGTTGATAAGATGACAGGACCAATTTTAGGTCGCGCCAAGTCTGCCACATTCAGAACCTGTGATGTGGTTGGATTGGATACGCTTGTTCTTGTTGCTGGTGGTTTAAAAGCCAATTGCCCAGACGATGAAGCAAGAGCCACTTTCGACATGCCATCGTACATCTCTAAAATGACAGAGAATGGTTGGTTAGGTTCTAAATCAGGACAAGGTTTCTTCAAGAAAGTTGGAAGAGATATTCTTGAGTTGAACTTGAAAACAATGGAATATCAGCCAGCTGGAAAAGTTGACTTCCCAACGTTGAAAGCTGCGAAAGCAGAAGACAACTTGAAAGCTAGAATGAAAATTCTTGCTGGCGGAACCGACAAAGCAGGTGAATTCTACAGAAAAGCCTTCTACGGATTGTTCCAATATGTATCGAACAGAATTCCTGAGATCACCGAAGACCTTTACAAGATCGATGATGCTTTGGGTGCTGGTTTCGGCTGGCAGTTAGGACCATTCGCAACTTGGGACGCGCTGGGTGTTGCAGAAACTGCAAAACTTATGGAAGCAGCTGGAAAGAAACCTGCTCAGTGGGTTTACGACATGCTTGCTGCCGGTTGCAGCACCTTCTATTCTGTTAAGGATGGAAAGAAAATGTACTACGATATTCCATCCAAGTCATACAAAGTTGTTCCTGGAACGGAGGACCTGATCATATTGGATAACCTGCGCGAAACAAACGTTGTTTGGAGTAACAGCGGAGCTACCATCTTCGATATTGGTGATGGTGTTCTGAACTTGGAATTCCACACGAAGATGAACACCATCGGAAGTGAAATTCTTCAAGGAATAAACAAAGCCATTGACCTTGCCGAAGGCGATGCGAAATGGAAAGGAGTTGTGATTGCCAACAATGGCGAGAACTTCTCGGCAGGTGCCAACTTGGGAATGATCTTCATGCTTGCTGCTCAGCAGGAAGTAGAAGAATTGGATATGGCGGTGAAAGCCTTCCAAGATACGGTAATGAGAATCCGTTATTCTTCTATTCCAGTCGTTTCTGCTCCTCACGCCATGGCCTTGGGTGGTGGTTGCGAGATCTGTCTGCATTCAGATAAAGTGATTGCGGCAGCAGAAACCTACATCGGTCTGGTTGAATTCGGTGCAGGCGTTATTCCTGCCGGAGCTGGTTCTAAAGAAATGGCTTTGAGAGCTTCTGACGATTTCCAGAAAGACAACTTGGAGCTTCCAGCCTTGAGAGAGCGTTTCCTTACCGTTGGAATGGCAAAAGTGGCCACTTCAGCTGAGGAAGCTTTCGAATTGGGCATCTTCCGTAAAGGAATTGATGAAGTGTGCATTAATTCTGAAAGAAGAATTGCCCGAGCAAAACGTGCAGTGATTGAATTGCATGAGCAAGGTTATTCTCAGCCAGTGGAAAGAACAGACATCAAGGTACTGGGTCAGAAAGGCCTAGGGATTTTCTACGCAGGTGCAAGAAGCATGGAAAGCGCCAAGTACATTTCTGAACACGACAGAATAATTTCTGAAGAATTCGGTTATGTGTTGGCAGGAGGCGACCTTTCTGCAGCAACGGAAGTATCTGAACGATACCTACTTGGTTTGGAAAGAAAGGCGTTCCTCAAACTTGCCATGACCCAAAAGTCGATGGAAAGGATGCAGAGCCTGGTAACCACTGGAAGACCACTTAGAAACTGATCCTTTCCTTTGTACATAACAAGGGAAACCAATGCATAAGCTACGTGTCAACTTCATCCTCATATTCCTGCTCTTCTTTGGGCACTCTTTGGTCCTCGCACAAGATGGCGACCGACCTAAGTTTTCTCCGCGCAAGGACAAACACAGGAACGTTAGGGATGAATTTGACAGGAAGCAAGGTCTTTGGAAACTCTATTCAGCCTCTCGCCTACTCATTGCCGAGATCAATTACCAGAATGACAAGAAACACGGCATGTCTACCCGTTATTACCCACACAGTGGGGAACTTATGGAAGAAGCCGAATATTTTGATGGTAAGAAGCACGGAGTATATAAGAAGTACTACTACACAGGTGCTGCAAAAACAGAGGGCGAATACGACCTCAATAAGCGCACAGGTTACTGGGTGGATTATTACCTCAACACAGGTGAGATCCGATCAGAAGGTTCGTATGAGCGAGGCAAAAAGCATGGCGATTGGAAGTTTTACGATTCGCAAGGCGACCTCAAATACACCTATACTTATGTGAAAGGTGTGCTAAAGGCCATGAATGGAGTTCCGATAGAGGAATTGAAAAAACAAGAGAAAGAAAAGAATCAAACGATAAATATTAAGTAAAATGGATGCATACATAGTAGCAGGATTCAGGTCGGCCATAGGAAAGGCACCAAGGGGAGTTTTCAGATTCACCCGTCCTGACGATATTGCCGCAGACGTTATCAAGCATTTGGTAGCCTCTGTCCCAAGTTTGGATAAAGACACAATTGACGATGTAATGGCCGGTTGTGCCACGCCAGAAGCTGAACTTGGTCTGAACATCGGTAGAATGATCTCTTTGATGGGATTGGATACCGTGAAGGTTCCAGGAGTTACCGTGAACAGATACTGTTCATCAGGTTTGGAAACCATTGCCATGGCAGCAGCAAAGATCAATGCCGGAATGGCCGATTGCATTATTGCAGGCGGTGTGGAAAGCATGAGCCCAATGCCGTTTGGTGGTTGGACCGTTACTCCAAACTACAAAGTGGCCAAGTACCATTCAGACTGGTATTGGGGAATGGGATTGACTGCCGAAGAGGTTGCTGAGAAATACAACATCAGCCGCGAGGATCAGGATATTTTCTCTGTCCGTTCGCACGATAGAGCGTTGGCAGCTATTGCCAGCGGAAGATTCAAAGATGACATCGTTCCGATCACTGTGAACGAAGTTTATTTGGATGCCAGCGAAAAGCGTGCAGAGCGTTCGTATGTGGTTGATACAGATGAAGGCCCACGTAAAGGAACTTCGCTTCAGGCGTTGGCTGGTCTTCGCCCTGTGTTTAAAACAGGCGGATCTGTAACTGCTGGAAACTCTTCTCAAACTTCGGATGGTGCTGCCTTTGTAATGGTGGTTTCTGAGAAGAAATTGAAAGAGCTAGGTGTTCAGCCTATCGCTAGAGTTGTTTCTTATGCGGTGACTGGCTTGGAGCCACGCGAAATGGGTGCTGGTCCTATCACAGCCATTCCGGCCGCATTGAAACAAGCTGGATTGAAGCAAGATCAATTGGATATCATCGAGCTGAACGAAGCCTTCGCTTCTCAATCTCTTGCCGTGGTTCGCACGCTTGGGTTGGACGATACGAAAGTGAACGTGAACGGTGGTGCCATCGCTCTTGGCCATCCACTTGGTTGCACTGGCGGAAAACTTACTGTTCAGGTAATGAACGAATTGAAGAAAACAGGCGGTAAATACGGAATGGTGACCATGTGTGTGGGAACAGGCCAAGGCGCTGCTGGTATCTTCGAAATGATGTAAGACCTCCCCAACCCCTCCAAAGGAGGGGCTAATCCAATGAAGAGAAGTAACAGATAACGTTTAATCAAGGCACCAAAAGCCTCCCCTTCGGGGAGGTTGGAGGGGTCACTTATAATTTGAAAATGGAAACAGTAGACAAAAAGGCGCTCCAAGGTGGCGAGTGGCTGGTTAGAGAAACAGGATTTCAAGATGTTTTCACTCCAGAAGAGTGGACAGAAGAGCAATTGATGATTGCGCAGACCTGCAAAGATTTCATCGCGCAGGAAGTAGCTCCGAACTTAGATCGAATTGATTCGATGGAAGACGGACTGATGGAAGGTCTTATGGACAAAGCAGGTGAGCTTGGTCTGTTGGCCATCACCGTTCCAGAAGAATTCGGTGGTATGGGAGCTAGCTTTAACACCAGCTGTCTTGTTGCTGAAGCAACTGGTTCTGGTCATTCATTCTCGGTAGCTATTTCGGCTCACACCGGAATCGGAACATTGCCAATTCAGTATTACGGAAATGCCGATCAGCATGCCCGTTACCTGCCAGGTTTGGCCAGTGGCGAGTTGAAAGCTTCGTATGCATTGACCGAGCCTAGTGCTGGATCGGATGCCAACTCAGGAAAAACCAAAGCGGTGCTTTCTGAAGATGGAAAACACTACATCCTTAACGGACAGAAAATGTGGATCACCAATGCAGGTTTTGCAGATGTGTTCACCGTATTCGCCAAGATCGATGACGACAAGAATCTTTCGGCATTCATCGTAGATGGAGATTCGGAAGGTCTGACCCTGAACGCAGAGGAGAAAAAACTCGGCATCAAAGGTTCTTCTACCCGTCAGGTGTTCTTCAATAATGTGAAAGTTCCTGTAGAGAACCTGCTTTCTGATAGAGGAAACGGATTCAAGATCGCGGTGAACATCCTCAACATCGGTCGTATCAAGTTGGGTGCTGCTGCCATCGGTGGTGGAAAGCAAAGCATCACCCAATCTGTAAACTACGCCAACGAGCGCGAGCAATTCGGACGTCCTATTTCTAAATATGGCGCCATTCAGCACAAATTGGCGCAACAGGCCATTCTTGCATGGGTAAACGAATCTGCTACTTACCGTGCCGGACAGGACATCGAAAACTGCATCAACGATTTTATCGCTGGCGGAATGGCTCCTGAGAAAGCAAAACTCAAAGGTGTGGAGTCTTACGCTGTGGAGTGCGCCATTCTGAAAGTATTCGGTTCAGAAATGATCGATTACGTGGTGGATGAAGCGGTTCAGATCTACGGTGGAATGGGCTTCAGTGCCGAAGCACCTGTAGAGCGTGCTTACCGCGATGCCCGTATCAACCGCATCTTCGAAGGCACCAACGAGATAAACCGTATGCTTACCGTGAACATGATGCTGCAAAAAGCCATGAAAGGCGAAATGGACCTGATGGGACCAGCGCAGAAAGTGGCCGGTGAGTTGATGAGCATTCCACAGTTGGGCGATGCCGATGATTCGCTATTCGGAAAAGAAAAAGGCTATTTGAAGAACTTCAAGAAAGCAGCTTTGATGGTTGCAGGATCGGCAGTTCAGAAATTGGCCATGACCTTGGCCAAAGAGCAGGAAGTGTTGATGAACATTGCCGATATGCTTATTGCCATCTACACGGCCGAGTCTGCCCTACTTCGTGCCGAGAAAATGGTGAGTGTAAAAGGCGAAGCCGCTTGTTCTGCTCAGGTAGATATGGTAAAAGTTTACTTCAATGATGTTGCCGACAACATGGCAAAATGGGGTAAAGAAGCCATCAGTTCCTTTGCCGAAGGCGATGAGTTGAAAATGATGGTACTTGGATTGAAGCGATTCACCAAAACCGACATCTACAACACCAAAGATGCCCGCAGAAGAATTGCCAAAGTCATCATAGACGAGAACAAGTATCCTTTCTAAGGATCAGCATTCAGAAAGATCAAGCCCCGAGCAGCGAAAGCAGCTCGGGGCTTTGTTTTTCCCTTCATCATACGCCCACCAACCAAGGTTTTGCAAGCTCCCATCACATTAGGAGAGGCATATGCTGCTGTTTTACCACCTCCCAAGGTCTTCGGAAGGGCTTATGCTACGGTTTTGCACCCTCCCAAGGTCTTCGGGAGGGCTTATTCTATGGTTTTGCACCCTCCCAAGGTCTTCGGAAGGGCTTATGCTACAGTTTTACTCCTTCCCAAGGTCTTCGGAAGGGCTTATTCTATGGTTTTGCACCCTCCCAAGGTCTTCGGAAGGGCTTATGCTACAGTTTTACTCCTTCCCAAGGTCTTCGGAAGGGCTTATGCTACAGTTTTACTCCTTCCCAAGGTCTTCGGAAGGGCTTATTCTATGGTTTTACTCCCTCCAGACAGATCAGGAACCATCAAAACCCTTGTTCTGAAGGTAAAACGCCCAGCGACAATCTCGTTTGGGCTGGATTGTGCGGGGTCTGATACATCTTTTATGCGAGTGTATCCTTCCAAACAATTATCCACAACGCTCGGCATATATTTACGTTCTGTAATCATCCTAATCCAACTGATGAAAAACGTCTTCGCATTCCTTTTTGTCCTGCTTACCGTAACTGGCGCCATTGCGCAAGAAAAACCACAGGTGGTTCCCGGCAACATCATCGTTCAGGTTCCATCTGCGCGCATAGCCGATGTGATCCAATCAAATCAGTACTTCAATGGGCAAGCCACCCACTTGAAATTGAATCGATTGCTATCGGCACCAATGGCGGCCTATCTCTTAGAATTTGACCCAAGCATTCATCACCGACAGTTCCTACAGCAGCTTTGGAATCATCCATCGGTTACGCTCATTCAGCTGAACCATTACATCCAAGACCGCGCAATTACACCCAACGACCCACAGCTAAACCAGCAATGGTGGCACGTAAACAATGGTGGCGCTGGCGGCACGGCTGATGCGGACATCGATTCGGACGAGGCATGGGAAATAACCACAGGTGGCCTAACCGCCACGGGAGATACCATTGTGGTGTGTGTGGTAGATGATGGAGGCGACCTCAACCATCCCGACCTGATGGCCAACAATTGGGTCAATTACCACGAGATCCCGAACAACAACATAGATGATGATGGCAACGGATACATTGACGATTACCTAGGCTGGAATCCGGTGGATGATGACGATAACGTGGACAATGGAAGCCATGGTGTGAATGTGGCCGGAATGATAGGGGCCGTGGGCAATAACAGCACGGGTGTGGTCGGGGTGAATTGGAACGTGAAGATCATGAACACCACCTACGGCAACATTGGTGGTGTCAATAATCCGAACGAGGCCAATGTGATAGAGGCCTACTCCTACCCGCTTGCCATGCGCAGACTTTATGAGCAGACAAATGGTGCCAAAGGTGCCTTTGTGGTGGCCACCAATTCTTCTTGGGGAATAGACAATGCCGACCCCTTGGATGCACCCATCTGGTGTGCCTTTTACGACACACTTGGTGTTGCAGGAATTCTAAGTGCAGGCGCCACGGCCAACAATAATGTGAACATTGATAACGTGGGCGATCTTCCTTCGGCATGCTCTAGCGAATACATGATCTCGGTAACGGCAACCAACAACAATGATGTACGGACCTTTTCGGGCTACGGACAGACCACCGTTGACCTTGGCGCACCGGGAGAAGATGTGCGCACCACGGCTGCTGGCGGTGGCTACAGCACTACGAGCGGAACTTCCTTTGCCACACCGGCCACTGCGGGCGCCATTGCTTTGGTCTATTCTGCGCCTTGCGCTTCGTTGGCAGTCATCGCCCATTCCGATCCTGCCTTGGCTGCTCAAATGGTTCGCGATGCGATATTCAATGGCATTGACCCTATTCCGAACCTCACAACCGAATGCGTGACCGGGGGCCGATTGAACGTAAAAGGAGCCTTAGACCAGATACTCAATAACTGTTCGAGCGGAGGATGCATTCCTCCCTTTAGCATCACGGCTTCAGGCATTACGGATGTAGTAGCCACTATGGCGTGGAACAGTTTATCCGAAATCGACACCTTCAACATTAGCTACGGCATGGATGGCGGTGCTGCTTTTGCCGTTCCAAACCTAACGGCACATTCCTATGGCTTGAGCGGATTGACAGCATGTACTGATTATTGGTTCATTGCCCAATCGGTTTGCGATGGCGTTGGTAGCGATTGGTCTGACACGCTCTTCTTCCGAACCGATGGCTGCTGCGAAGCGCCATCTACCATTTCATACGGGAATCTCAGTGACATTTCGGTGGGTATTTCATGGCCGCCTGTGTTGGCAGCCGACAGTTATGTGCTGCGCTGGCGCGAAGTTGGCGTCCCAACTTGGAATGAGATTACTGGCATCACAACACTGATCTATTGGCTCACGGAGCTGGAAGCCTGCACCGAATACGAAATTCAAGTGGCAACCGTTTGCGATGGTACTGTCACCGAGTTTGGGCCATTGCTGACTATTAAGAGCACTGGTTGTGGCGCATGCACCGATCAAACATTCTGCGCTTCATCTGGCAATAACGAATTTGAATTCATTTCCAACGTAACGGTGGATGTGTTGAACAACAGTTCTGTTGGCGATGCCAGTGGATATGCTGACTTTACAGGAATGTCTGTCGACCTAAGAAGAAATGGAACCTACGATGTGTCTTTCTCACCAGGCTTCGCCAACCAATCGTATACAGAGCATTTCCGTGTTTGGATTGATCTGAATCAGAATGGTATCTTTTCCAACGCAGAATTGCTGTTCGATGATGTTCAGGGAAGCCAGAGCACCGTAACGGGAACGATCACCATTCCAATGAATGCTGACTTGGGTTCTGCCCGTATGCGCGTTTCCATGGCCTATGGCACTCAATTTTCTGGAGCATATCCGCAAACTTCCTGCGATGAAGGACAGGATGGCGAAGTGGAAGATTACTGCGTGAATATTCTGGAAGAAGACACCACTGGAATCGGAATTCAAGAAGCGAGCATATTTACCAATATGGATGTTTATCCTGTTCCGGCCACAGACATACTGAACGTTGAACTGAGAATTCCATTTTCAGGAATCATCACCTTTCAGATAATGGATGCTGCCGGAAGATCGGTGGAAAACATTAGTACCGCTTCAGAACGTACCACGCTCGACATTCATTCGTTGGCAAAAGGTGTTTACGTCCTTCGAGCAATGACCTCAACAAATGAGCTTGTGGGAATTGCCCGCATTGTGAAGGAATAGAACCTTACAGCATGCATCAAATAAGAAGGGCGATATCATCAGATATCGCCCTTTTCTTTTACCATTTTTCACTGTTGCCTAAAACAGGCCTAACTGCCCATCCGTCCAACCTGCTGAAGGTCCCTTAGGTTTTCCTTTAGGCGGTTCGGGCTCATCATCATCTTGATCGTCTTCATCTTCCTGATCATCATCTTCATCCTCCTCGTCCGATTCGTCTTGCTCATCTTCCTCGCCATCATCATCATCCGAATTTCCATCAACGTCCCACTCAACCGTTGTTGCTTCTTCGGAGTCAGCGGCCTCCTCATCTTCCTTTTCGTCATCGCCATCATCCGCTGTCGGTTCTTTCTCAGAAACGGGCGGTTCGTAGGGAATCGGATCCAATAGGTCGATGGTATTCACCGTTTCCTTGGTGAGCTGATTTCCTTTGGCCTTCAAGCCTTTGACGGCAATGAATTCCTCCACGTTGATCTCTTCAACCGTAGCTTCTTCCTCGCCCGGTTTCTTGCGGAAATTGATGCGGATCATCGGTTTCCAATCGGAAGTAACCAGTTCCAATTGATTCTCTTCTCCTTCAGGCAGCATGCTCACTCCTTTAGCTGATTTCTCAACCAAGAAACGTTTGATCATATATACCTTCTTAGCCGTATCGAGATAAACCACCGAAAGCGGTTTTTCAGGATTCCACTTTTCAATCAGGATCATGTCATCGTCAAACTGCGTGCTGATATCAAAGCCTAAAAGCTTGTAATCGCCACTTTGCATGATGGTCAGGATCTTGTCCTCTGGTGCAAACTCGCCCAGAAGTTCTCCTCTTCCATCTGCGTTCAATCGCTGAACAGTATCATCGAACCATATCTTTCTGGCACCAAGTGTAGAAAGTCCTTTTTCTTTGAATTCAATCCTGCGCAGTGGGTTTTTAGAGAAGGTATTTCCCTTTGCTGCGCGACCTTTTATGGCCAATTCAGCAAAATCGAAATCAAACTTCAGTTTCTTCAATTTCGGCTTCGGACGAACATGGACCATCACAACTTCAGCCTCGCCATTCGGGTTGGCAGTGAACCACTCCACTGTACTTCCCGGTGTTCCGCTCGTTAGGTCATAATCCTTGTCGCGCGTAACGGCCGTTACCGGAAAACGCTTCGAGAAATAATTCCCTCGCGGACCATCACGATAGACCATATTGTAGATGGTGCGCTTGTCGTTCTTACGGAAAACGGCCGCATGGATGATGTCTTTACCAACAAAAACCTTGGTATCCACCTTCACCACTTTCATATTACCGTTAGCGGTAAACACGATGATATCGTCAATGTCTGAACAGTCGGACACGAACTCATCTTTCTTCAATCCTGTTCCGATAAAACCTTCCTCGCGGTTGATGTAGAGCTTCTCGTTGGCAACCGCAACACGTGCTGCATTGATGTTCTCAAAATGGCGGATCTCCGTTTTACGTTCGCGGCCTTTGCCGTACTTGTCTTTTAGGTTCTTGTAATACCCTATAGCAAAATCGACCAAGTGTTCAAGGTCGTGCTTTACGTCTGCGATCTTGCCTTCCAAAGCCGCAATTTGATCATTGGCCTTGTCGCTATCAAACTTGGAAATACGCTTGATCCGAATCTCGGTCAATCGGACGATATCTTCCTCGGTTACTTCACGGATCAAGTGCTTGGTATGCGGTTTCAGCCCTTTATCAATGGCACTGATCACACCTTCCCACGTTTCTTCTTCTTCAATATCGCGGTAAATACGATTCTCGATGAAGATCTTTTCCAACGAAGCAAAATGCCATTGCTCGTTCAGTTCGTTTAGCTTGATCTCCAGCTCCCTTCGTAGCAGATCGAGCGTCTGTTGCGTGCATATCTGTAGAATCTCTGAAACCGACATGAACATCGGTTTCTCATTCACGATCACGCAAGCATTCGGAGAAATACTTGATTCACAATCTGTAAAACTGTAAAGCGCATCGATGGTCTTATCTGGCGAAATCCCAGCTGCTAGGTGGATAAGGATTTCCACGTCCTGAGCCGTGTTGTCCTCCACCTTTTTGATCTTGATCTTACCTTTTTCGTTCGCCTTTAGAATGCTATCGATAAGGTTGGAAGTGTTGGTTCCAAAAGGAATCTCGGTTATCACCAATGTCTTGGTGTCAATCTTCCCGATCTTGGCCCGAACACGCACTTTTCCGCCACGCTGACCATCGTTGTAATTGCTTACATCGATCATTCCGCCCGTCAGGAAATCTGGCAAAACTGTCGCTTTCTTTCCTTTCAGTATCTGAATAGAAGCATCTATCAGTTCGTTGAAATTGTGCGGGAGGATTTTGGTCGAAAGTCCAACCGCAATACCCTCTACACCTTGAGTAAGCAACAACGGAAACTTGACCGGAAGCGTGACCGGCTCCTTGTTCCTTCCATCATAACTGGTTTTCCAGTTGGTGGTTTTCGGATTGAAAACAACTTCCAATGCAAACTTAGAAAGGCGCGCTTCAATGTATCGACCTGCTGCAGCGCGGTCGCCAGTGAGCGTATTTCCCCAGTTTCCCTGTGTGTCTATCAGCAATTCTTTCTGCCCAAGACCAACAATGGCATCACCAATGGCCATGTCGCCATGCGGGTGATACTTCATGCAGTGCCCGATGATGTTCGCCACCTTATTATAACGACCATCCTCCAACTCAAACATGGAGTGCATGATACGCGTCTGAACGGGCTTCAGACCATCTTCTATATTTGGAACAGCACGTTCGAGAATAACGTAGCTGGCATAGTCCAAGAACCAATCTTGGTACATACCACTAACGGCAATGGCATTCTCTACTTCGCCTGTTCCGTCTTCTTGCTTCTCTTCGTTTTCGTTTTCTTCAGACATTTTTCAACTCGTCTCCAACCTTTTACCCTTCAATCTCTTCTTCTACCAGATCCTTTTCAATGCGTAGCCTATCAATGATGAAATCCTGTCGGTCTGGTGTGTTCTTGCCCATGTAGAATTCCAACATCTGGCTCAAATGATCTTCCTTTCTGATCTCCACAGGATCCAATCGCATGTCTGCTCCAATGAAGTTCTTGAACTCATCTGGCGAAATCTCTCCCAATCCTTTGAATCGGGTTATTTCTGGATTGCGCCCCAAATTGGCGATGGCATCTCTACGCTCATCTTCGCTATAGCAATAGCGCGTTTCTTTCTTGTTCCGCACGCGGAAAAGTGGTGTTTGCAGAATATAAACGTGGCCGTTTTTGATCAGATCGGGAAAGAACTGAAGTAGGAAAGTCAACAACAACAATCGGATGTGCATTCCATCCACATCGGCATCGGTAGCGATCACGATGCGATTGTAGCGCAAACCTTCCAAACCGTCTTCAATATTCAACGCGGCCTGTAAGAGATTGAACTCTTCATTCTCGTAAACCACTTTCCTCGTCAGTCCGTAGCTGTTAAGCGGTTTTCCACGCAAACTGAATACGGCCTGTGTGTTCGGGTCACGGCTTTTGGTGATGGAACCTGATGCAGAATCTCCCTCGGTGATGAAGATCGTTGTCTCATCAGCGCGTTCCTTATGGTCATCAAAATGCACGCGACAATCGCGCAGTTTCTTGTTATGGAGACTCGCTTTCTTGGCTCTATCCCGTGCCAATTTCTTAATGCCCGAAAGCTCTTTCCTCTCCCGCTCTGCCTGTTGAATTCGTCTCAACAGCAGATCAGCCACATCCGAATTCTTATGAAGGAAATTGTCGAGTTCGGTCTTGAGGAAATCACCCACAAATGCTTTCATTGATGGGCCATCTTCAGCTACGTTCTGAGACCCAAGCTTGGTCTTGGTCTGACTTTCAAAGACAGGCTCCATCACTTTGACCGAAATGGCCGAAATGATTCCACTTCTCACATCGCTCGCGTCAAACTCCTTTTTGAAGTGATTTCGGATAGTGGTCACGACCGCCTCACGGAATGCACCCTGATGCGTTCCGCCCATTGTCGTATGCTGTCCGTTTACGAACGAATAATATTCCTCACGAGAAGAATTTCCGTGCGTTATGGCAACTTCAATATCATCCCCTTTCAGGTGAATGATCGGGTAGCGGATATCATCATCGATCTTTGCCTCCAGCAAATCCCTCAGACCATTTTCTGAGATCATTTTCTCCCCGTTGTAGAGAATTGTCAACCCCGGATTGAGGTAACAATAGTTCCACAACATCTTCTTCACATGCTCATCTCGGAATTTATATCCCTTGAAAAGCGTTTCGTCTGGTTCGAAATAAGTGAGCGTTCCCTTACGCTGCGTGCTTGGTTCAATCGGAGCATCGTTGGTGATGATTCCCTTTTGGAATTCTGCCAACTTGGTCTGTTCATCGCGATAACATTGGATGGTGAAAACGGAAGACATGGCATTCACCGCCTTGGTACCAACTCCGTTCAGACCAACAGATTTCTTGAACGCCACAGAATCGTACTTCGCTCCTGTGTTGATCTTGCTCACACAATCCACCACTTTGGTCAATGGAATTCCCCTACCGTAATCACGAACACGCACCGAACGTTCCTTCACCGTCACTTCAATGGTGCGGCCATTTCCCATCACAAACTCATCGATGGAGTTATCAATCACCTCCTTTATCAGGATGTAAACTCCGTCATCATACTGCGTACCATCACCCAATTTTCCAATGTACATACCCGGCCTAAGCCGAATGTGTTCATGCCATTCGAGCGATCGTATCTGTTCTGCGTTATACTGGGTTTCCTGTGCCATTTCCTTCAGCCGTCCGTCCGTTCTTGAGGTCACTAAATATAACATTAGCCTGAAGCGAAGCTGAACTTAAATCACTTCGGTTTTCAACAGGGATTTGAACAGATTGAACACAACCTAAATGGCGATGATCATTTCCAAAAAACAAGCGTTTTTTTTCGACCTTAAGCAACAACTACAACGTTGACGTTTAAAGCCCAGTAGGCGCAGATTTCCTTTCTAAAAGGTAGAGGTTCGCGAAGTTCGGGTCATTCAACCGTTTTAAATCATACCGGTCTTTAAAGAACATCTCGATTGCTTTTTCTGCCTTATTCGGAAAACCAGTGAACAGATAGATGTTTTTGCCTGGCTCAATCTGCTCCACAATATTCACCAACAGCAAGTAATTGTTGTACGCCTTATTGTTCTCGCCAAGATTGGCAGGAATCTGTTGGAACAAAACTTTTTCGCCCTTTCCATTCGAACGTTGATACATGCCAAGGTGCGAAAACGTTCGGCCTTGCATTTCCACTTTCTGCTGTCTTATCTTGATCATCGCGTAGCTGTTGATGTCGTTTTTCTCTAAGTAATAGAGATAGCTCACACGATCCAATTCATCCACCAGAATGACTGCCGCGTTGGTGTCTTGCAGCGCCAAAAACTCGTTCACGGAATTGTTAGGCTGAAAATTATCAGCCAAGAAAAACGCGTGATACATATTCTGCTCACGTTTATTCCGTTCAAGATTCTTGTCGAGATGATCGTTTATCTCCAAATTCTGCCACACAGAATTTCCAAGACAGAACATGGCCAACACGGCCACAACGGTTCGTTTAACCGTTTCATTGAATTTCAATCCATCAATAAATAATGCGGTGATGGCAGCCAATAAAATCGCGAAAACGGGTGCGAGATGAACAAATGTCCGTTCAAACGGAACTTTATTGTGCATCAAGAGGAACACGAACGGAAGCACAAAAATCACCAGAAGGTAAACCAGATGCTTTCGATTGAAATCGAGCTCTTTTTTGGTTAGCCAGAAAAACAATCCGCCCAAAACAGGAAGCATCAGCAACCATCGAAAGCTGAAAAATGCCTTCATCACCGAAGGGAAAACGGTGGTTAATACAAACGCTCTATCCTGTGGAGTTACAGACACAAAACGATTGTCGAGCAATTGCTCCATAACTGGTTGATACGCCACAAAAGTTATTCCTGCGCCAACTCCTACAGCGCCCAAAATCCACAGATGAGGAAAGCTGAAAAACGAAACACCGTTTCCCTTTTTCTTCTTCCCTTTTTTATCTTCAACTGGTTTGTTCTGAGCACGAAATTGAACCAGCCAATCTATCCCAATTACTGCGCACAAACCGAACAGAAAATAGACGTTACTCGGAATGGTGTACAAGAGGAAAAATGAGGTCAATCCGATTATGACCAAATGCGGCCACTTGCGACTGTCCAAGTAGCTCCAACCGTGATAAAGGATCATGCTCACGAAAAGCATGCTCATGTTGTAGCCACGCAATTGCAGCGAGAAATTCAAGAATGGAATGGAACTCGCAAGAAAAATGACCGCTAGACTTGCGTATCGCTCACTGAAAAATCGTTTTACAGTAAGAAACGCGTAGATGCAGGTTCCAATCGCCAACAGCCCTTGCGCCAAGCGCAACTTCCAAAGGTTGTCGAGCATCTCGTAAAAATCCCGAACACCGATCAGCCTACTCACTACATTATCAAACAGGTTGAAGAAGATGTGATTGCCTGGTTCTGGATAGGAAGTTCGCGTGGTTTCGAAACTGACCAACGCGTAATCTTTCAGCGAAATAAGTTCATCCCACCACGCATCTTGATGCACGTGATGCCACATCCAAAGCAAGAGCGGAGTGATGCCTACAAAGAAAAAAACGTAGTTGAATGTGTCGGATTTCTTGCTTTCCATGAGTTCGATGAGGCGCTAAATTAATGAAGCCGAATTAGCTCTGAAATGAAATAAGCATTCCATTACCTTTGCCGCCTCAAAAAAATCGAGCTATGGCTTTACAATGTGGTATTGTTGGACTTCCGAATGTGGGCAAGTCAACGTTATTCAACTGTCTTTCTAACGCAAAGGCGCAAGCAGCAAACTTTCCGTTCTGTACTATCGAACCGAATATTGGCGTGATCACAGTTCCTGATGAGCGCTTGGAGAAACTGGAAGCGTTGGTAAAACCAGAACGTGTACAACCAACCACCATCGAGATAGTCGACATTGCTGGTCTTGTAAAAGGCGCTAGCAAAGGCGAAGGCTTGGGAAATCAGTTCCTTGGAAACATCCGTGAAACGGATGCCATCATTCACGTTTTGCGTTGTTTTAAGGACGATAACGTGGTTCATGTTGATGGTTCTGTCAATCCTATCCGCGATAAGGAAGTGATTGACATGGAACTTCAGTTCAAAGATCTGGAGACGGTTGACAAGCGTATTGTAAAAGTGAAAAAGGGAGCCGAGACGGGACAGAAAGAGGCGAAAGCGGAATACGAAGTATTAACCCTTCTGAAATCGACATTGGAGCAAGGCAAATCTGCCCGTGCTGCCGACTTGAATGAAAATCAAATTGAAATTGCCGAAGCGTTTCAACTTTTGACCTTGAAACCAGTGCTTTACGTCTGCAATGTGGATGAAGCGTCTGTTATTACAGGAAACGATTTCACGAAGCAAGTGCAAGAAGCAGTTAAGGATGAAAATGCAGAAGTCATTCTGATTTCTGCTGCTGCCGAAGCTGATATTGCTGGTTTAGACACCTACGAAGAGCGTAAAGAATTCCTGCAGGATATGGGATTGGATGAAGCTGGCGTGAACAAACTAATCCGCTCCGCCTACAAATTGCTGAAACTTCAAACGTATTTTACTGCTGGAGTAAAAGAAGTTCGCGCGTGGACCATTCACAAGGGAATGACCGCTCCGCAAGCTGCAGGTGTTATTCACTCTGATTTTGAGAAGGGATTCATTCGTGCCGAAACCATTGCCTACAACGATTTTGTAACACTTGGCTCTGAAGCAGCTGTGAAAGAAGCTGGCAAAATGAAAGTGGAAGGAAAAGAATACGTGGTGAATGACGGAGACGTGATGCACTTCCGTTTTAACGTATAGACCCCTCCTAGCCTCCCCAAAGGGGAGGAACGCGAGCTATCTTGAAGCGTAGATTTTTCCCCTTTGGGGAGATGCCGTAGGCAGAGGGGCTTCTATTTCCGAAACACTTCGTTCAAGTAATCGTGGTCGACCTTGCCATTGGCATCCGCTTTGGCGTAGCGTTCCGTTAAGCGTTTCCTCACGGCTTCCTTATTCTTTTCTCCTAAACGGAAGAGACGCAACAACACACTCGGAAGAAATCCTTTCATGAAGAACATGAACTTCGCATCAGCTGGAAGAACGATGTGAAATCGCTTTTTGCCGACTTTCTTAAGCACGTATTTCGCAACACGTTCAGGCGTTAGATCTGATGTGGCAAAGATCATCTTCGACATCTCAATTTCATCCTTATTGCCGCGGGCGTGCTGCATCACACTGGTCTTGAAAAAAGTGGGCATCACGCACGAAACTTGAATTCCGTGATGATTGAGTTCTGCATCCATTGTTTCGGATAATGCCCGAACACCAGCCTTGCTCACATTGTAAGCAGCCATTCTCGGAAGGCTCGTAAAAGCAGCCGCACTTGCAATATTGATGATGGCGCCACTTTTCTGCTTTTTGAACTGAGGGATGAAAAGTGCATTTCCGTAGATAACGCCATGCAGGTTAATGCTCAGCAGCCAATCCCAATTGTCTAATCCGTATTCTTCCACGTATCCACCATCGCCCACACCTGCATTATTGACGAGCAGGTCAATTCCGCCCACATCCGAAAGGAACATTTCGACCACTTGCTTGTAGGCGTCTTTATCCGACACATCCAAACCGTAGGTAAACGTTTTTGCGCCAAGCTGCGCGATGTGATCGCTTTGCTTTTTGAGGGAAATGGCGTTGATGTCGCTCATTCCAATGACCCAGCCATCAGCGGCCAATTCTTTGCAAAGTGCGAGACCAAGGCCAGAAGCAGCACCAGTTATGAACGCACGCTTTTGTGGAAATCGTTGTGAGAGTTGCAGCATTTGGGCAACAAGATAGTTGCCACAAACGAGAAGTTAAAGCAATTTCAATGAATCCAACGGGTGATGTAAAAACCAGCTGTGCTAACGCTTCCTGTAAGTACCGCGCCCCAAGTCATATCCACCAATGCCACTTTAAGCGGAAAACCTTTCAAAGTTGCCAAATTGGTCAGGTCGTAGGTAGCGTAACAGAAGAATCCGAACAGTGCGCCATAGAAGATCGCGTGCTTAACAGAATCATTTTCAACTGCTGGAAGAATGGAGAAAATGAAAATTCCAGCGATGTAGAGCAGATAGAAAATGAGCGCTGCTGCCCAATTCACATCTTCCTTTAGAAGGCTTCCGAGTTCGGCCCAGTAGAATTTTTTGGCCACAAACCCTATCCAAGTAATGTCAATGGCAAAGAAAACGAGGGTGGTGAGAAAATAGCTGAGCAGTAGTTTCATCTGAATTTGGTTTGCCATGTAACACAAAAACAGCAAGAGTGTTTTGAGCTGATCAGGATTGTTTTCAAACAATTACCTGGATTTGAATTCAGCATATAGCTCGCGGATTCTCTGATCTGAAATTAGGTTCGTGAAAAACGAGGATAAGAACCAATGTTTAAAGAAGAAAAACGTCCTAACACTCCTTCAAATCATCCTATATTTGCGCTCCGTTTTTGAGGGCAGAATGATCTACATAACACGAAGAGAGCGATTCAACGCAGCGCACAAACTTTACAACGAGCATTGGAGCGTAGAAAAGAATGACGAAGTTTTTGGAAAGTGCGCAAATGCCAATTGGCATGGACACAACTTTGACCTCATTGTAACGGTTAAAGGTGAAGTACATCCAGACACTGGATTTGTGATGAACCTTAAAGATCTGAGCCGTATCATCAAAGATGAAGTGATTGAAAAGGTCGATCACAAGAACCTAAACTTAGATGTCGATTTCATGAAGGGAAAATTCCCATCAACTGAAATCCTCGCCATGGAGTTTTGGAACATTTTAGCTCCTTTGATCAAGGAAGAAGGTGCAATCCTGCATTACATCAAACTGATTGAAACGGAGAACAATTACGTAGAATACTACGGAGATTGAATTCATAACATTACATGAAAGCATACGTTTTTCCGGGCCAAGGCTCGCAGTTTCCTGGCATGGGCAAGGAACTTTATGAAAGTTCTGCCGAAGCCAAATCCTACTTCGACAAAGCGGACAAGATTCTCGGTTTCAGCATCACCGAAATCATGTTCAATGGCGTTGAAGAAGACCTGAAGCAGACTAGCGTAACGCAGCCTGCCATTTTCCTTCATTCGGTGATCCGTGCTTTGACCTTACCCGATTTCCAACCAGACATGGTAGCTGGTCATTCGCTAGGCGAATTTTCGGCATTGGTGGCCAATAAAGCTTTGACGTTTGAGGACGGTTTGAAACTGGTTTCAAAACGGGCTCAAGCAATGCAAAAGGCCTGCGAAGAAAATCCTTCAACGATGGCTGCTATTTTAGGAATGGAAGATGAAAAAGTAGCTTCCATTTGTGCATCCATCAGCGAAATTGTTGTTCCAGCCAATTACAATTGCCCTGGTCAGATCGTTATTTCTGGCACAAACAAAGGTGTAGACCTCGCTTGCGAAAAACTTACCGAAGCAGGTGCGCTTAGAGCCATTAAATTGAATGTAGGCGGAGCATTTCACAGTCCATTAATGGAACCCGCAAAGCTGGAATTGGAGGAAGCAATTCGAAATACCTTGGTCAGCAAACCAATTTGCCCCATCTACCAAAACGTGACGGCTCAAGTGGTTTCCAATCCGGATATCATCAAATCGAATCTGATCTCGCAACTCACAGCACCTGTAAAATGGACTCAGACCATCAATCAAATGCTGCGCGATGGTGCCACTTCGTTTACAGAAATCGGTCCTGGACGAGTGCTTTCTGGATTGATCAAAAAAGTGAATCGTCAGATTCCAACATCCTCAGAAGGATAAATAGGTAATTTCAAGCTTCAAATTTTAGAAAATGACGGCCAAACGAATTCTATTCATCACACTTGTAGCTGTAGGTTTACTGATCACACAAACGGGTTGCGAAGACGACAGACCGCCAAAAGTGGATGGCGTTGAGGAAGTTACTTCCCCAAGCCAATTGGCCGAATGGATGGAGCAACTTAAAGCCATTCTAAGAGCAACAAATACCACTGGCGCAGAAGCGTCAAGAATTCTGGCTTACGCCAGTATTGCTTATTACGAAGGCTATGCGCTAAGTGCGGACGACATGAAATCATTGGTTGGTCAGCTGGACGGATTGGACGAATTGCCATCGCCAAGCCCAGATCTGAATTACAATTACGGAGTTATCGCGGAATCTGCAATGAATACGGTGCTGCTACACATGTTTGCTGATGCACCACAGAATATCAAACTCGTCATTTCTTCAACCTATGGTTCACACGAGCGCGATTATGCTGCCATTGGGGTAAGTGACCCGGTCATTGATCGATCACGAGCACTTGGTGCCTTGATGGGTGGTTCAATAAACACCTGGAGCGATTCTGATGGTTATTCCGATGTTGTCAACTGTACTGTTTCCGTACCAACTGGCAGCGGAAATTGGCAACCAACCCCAAGCAGTTTCAGCAACCCAGAATTGCCTTGTTGGGGAAATTTGCGTGCCTTTACATTCAACCCAGATGAATTGATAACGCTTTGCCATCCTGGATTGCCAATTGCAGTTTCTAATGATGGTGTTTATGCCGTTGACCTTGAAGAAGTAGTTCAACTCAATGAAAATCTGAATCAAGAACAGCAAGACATCGCCTTGTTTTGGAGTGATGGTCCTGGAACCTACACCGTACCTGGTCACTACGTTTCTATTCTTGGCGAATTGATCAGACAGAATCTTCTGAATGGAAAAGAAACGGTTACGGCTTTTGCACATTTGAGCATCGCCATGGCCGATACGTATATCTCTACCTATAAATTGAAATACACCTATTTCCGACCTCGTCCGTTAACTGTTGTTCAGGAAACATCAGATGCCAATTGGGAATCATTTGTTCTCAACCCTGCCACTCCTGAATATCCTTCTCTTAGATCGACCATGGCGTACGCAGCAACGCAAGTGTTCATCAATCGCTATGGCGACATTGAGTTTACTGATGACACACACAGTATCCTGAATCTTAACGAACGTATGTATTCTTCTTTTACAGCGATGGGAGAAGAAGCCGTTTACAGCCGACTGTACGCAGGTACGAACCTGAGAACAACACTTGACAATTCAGAATATCACGGAAGATGCATTGCCCAACGGGCAAACGAATTGTTCTTCAATCAATGAGCCTTGGCTCCGTAGTGTTCCGAGAACCATTTTAAGGTTACCTCCAATCCATCTTTGATGCTGAACTGAGGGTTGTATCCTAGGTACGCTTTTGCCTTAGAAATATCTGCAAGCGAATCTTGCACATCTCCTTTCCTTGGGTCACGATAGGTCGGATTCACTTCAGAACCCAGAAGTTCTTTCAGGTTAAAAAATAGTTGGTTGATGGTAGTACGTTCACCAAAGGCAATGTTGTAAACTTGACCTGTGGCTCCGGAAACCTGCGAGAACATAGAACGAATGTTGGCCTGCACGGCATTCTCAACAAAGGTGAAATCGCGGGATTGTTCGCCATCACCATTTACGAATGGAGATACTCCTTTTAGAAGCGCATCCATGAACAATGGAATCACTGCAGCATACGGTCCATCCGGTTTTTGATTTGGCCCAAAGATGTTGAAGTATCGCAAACCGACCACTTCTATTCCGTAGTTCAGCGCGTACACTCCAGCATAAACTTCATTCACAAACTTAGAAGCTGCATAAGGAGAAAGCGGATCACCAATGTGTTCTTCCACTTTTGGCAATTTCAAACTATCGCCATATACAGATGACGAACTGGCATACACGAACCTCTTGACCTTAGCGTCTTTTGCTGCGGTAAGCATATTCAGAAAACCTGTAACGTTGGCTGCGTTGGTCAATAATGGTGTTTCAAGCGACCTTGGGACAGAACCTAACGCGGCTTGATGGGTGATGTAATCCACGCCTTCACAGGCTTTTCTACATGTTTCCGAATCGGTAATATCTCCGTTTATAAACTCAAAATTCGGTTCATTCAAAAACGGTTGAATGTTTTCCAATTTTCCTTCAGAAAGGTTGTCCAGTACCCGCACCTGACCAGCACCATATTTCATCAGATATGTGACAATATTGGAGCCGATAAAACCAGCACCACCAGTTATCAGAAATGTTGAACTCCCGATATCATTGGTGTGAAATGGCTTAGAATACATTATCGCTCTTGGTATTGTTGCTTGAAATAATTCTGGTATGCGCCTGATGTGACTCGGTTCAACCATTCGGAGTTGGCCAAATACCAATCTACCGTTTTTGGCAACCCTTCTTCAAAGGTAAGACTTGGTTCCCAACCAAGCTCAGTTTTGAGTTTGGTTGAATCAATAGCATAACGAAGATCATGGCCAGCACGGTCTTTTACAAACGTGATGAGTTTCTCTGAAGTTCCGGCCTCTCTTCCCAACTTCTCATCCATGATCTTGCATAGCAAACGAATAAGATCGATGTTTGTCCATTCGTTGTTTCCGCCAATGTTGTAGGTTTCTCCCAATCCGCCTTTGTGGAAAACCACATCGATGGCAGAAGCATGATCCTCAACGAACAGCCAATCGCGAACGTTCTCACCTTTACCGTAAACTGGAATTTCTTCGTTGTTCTGAATTCGGTGAATGGCAAGCGGAATCAATTTCTCAGGGAAGTGATTCGGCCCATAATTGTTGGAACAATTGGAAATGACAACAGGCAATCCGTAGGTATGAAAATACGCGCGGACCAAATGATCTGAACTTGCTTTTGAAGCAGAATAAGGACTTCGCGGGTCATAAGCAGTATTCTCGTAAAAGAAACCTTCTTCGCCAAGCGACCCATAGACCTCATCGGTAGAAACGTGATAGAAACGCTTTCCTTCCCAATTGCCATCCCAACTTTTTCGGGCTGCATTAAGAAGGTTTACTGTTCCAATAATATTCGTTTTTACAAATGCCATTGGGCCAGAAATTGAACGGTCAACGTGAGATTCTGCCGCCAAATGAATCACGCCATCTGGCTGATACTTGGCAAAAACAGCATCCATCTGAGCTTCATCCGTGATATCTGCATGCTCGAACACGTAATTTTCCGCGTTCTCGACATCTTTCAGATTCTCAAGATTTCCAGCATAGGTCAATGCATCCAGATTCACAATTCTGTAATTCGGATAATTCCTCACAAATCTTCTGACGACATGGGAACCGATAAATCCAGCTCCTCCGGTAATGATAATTGCTTTCATGCGTTTCGTTTTCTATAGTTCTGCTCCCAATTCCATGAAGAGCGCAGGGCTTCTTCTAGACCAAGTTCGGCTTTCCAATTCAATTGCTCGTTGGCTTTTGTGGTATCTGCGAAAACGGCAGTGATATCTCCGCCTCTGCGAGGACCAACTTTGTAATTGACCGAAACACCGGTCGCTGCCTCAAAGGTTTTGATCACATCCAGAACGCTGCTTCCTTTTCCTGTTCCGATGTTGAACACTTCGTAGGCTGAATCCATTTCGCCAGCCTCAATTCGCTTCACGGCCTGAACATGCGCCTTAGCCAAGTCAACCACGTGAATATAATCTCTGATGCAGGTACCATCTTCCGTTGGATAATCATCCCCAAAAACGGTAAGAAATTCTCTAATACCAGCGGCAGTTTGCGTTACGTACGGAACCAAGTTATTTGGAATTCCGACAGGCAATTCACCAATTCTAGCTGATGAATGTGCTCCAATTGGATTGAAATATCTCAATGATATGCTTTTGAAGCCCTCCACTTTGGTCACATCTCGAATGACATCCTCGGCCATACTTTTTGTATTGCCGTAAGGCGATTCGGCTTCTTTCCGAGGCGTTTCTTCAGTTACAGGACAAACATCCGGTTGGCCATAAACTGTGCAGCTTGAAGAAAATACCAGATTCTTGATCTGATGTTTCTTCATCTCTGCCATGACATTGATCAAGCTGTAGAGATTATTCCGATAGTAGAGGAGCGGATTTTGAACCGATTCTCCGACCGCCTTTTTCGCAGCAAAATGAATTACTGACTCGGCACGACTTCCGAGTTTTTGAAAAATATCGGCTGTGGCTTTTTCATCAGCCAAATCCACTTGGTGAAATTCTGGGCGTTTGCCAGCAATTTCTTCAATCGCATCAAGCACGGTTATGTGCGAATTAGAAAGGTCATCAAGAATAGCTACATCGAAGCCATTTTGAAGAAGTTCAACAACTGTGTGTGAACCGATATATCCTGTTCCGCCTGTTACTACAACCATTTATAGACTCCAGTATTCGAGATTATTGATCTTGCCCTTGTAAACGCCTTTCACATCCACCACAATTCCGTTGTTGGACGAAAGTGCTTCGAAATAGCTTTCATCTTTATCAAGGTATTGACGATGATTAACAGCTACAACAACCGCATCGTAGTTGTTTCCAACTTTGGTAGCCAACTCAAAGCCATATTCATGTTTCAATTCTTTGGATGATGCGTGCGGATCGATAACGTCAATCCGAACACCAAATGATTCCAGCTCTTTGATCACATCAACCACCTTAGAGTTTCTAATGTCTGAGACGTTCTCTTTGAACGTTGCTCCCATGATGAGCACCTTGGCTTTGCTGATGTCCTTTCCGTTGGCGATGATCTTCTTCACGGTTTCGCGAGCTATGTAAGCGCCAACTTCATCGTTAATGGATCTTCCTGACGTAATCACTTTTGAATGATATCCGAGTTCGCGCGCCTTGTAAGTAAGGTAGTACGGATCAACTCCGATACAATGTCCACCAACCAAACCAGGGAAGAACTTGAGGAAATTCCACTTGGTTCCAGCAGCTTCCAACACATCAAATGTGTTGATTCCAACGCGGTTGAATATCATGGAAAGCTCATTCATCAACGCAATATTTACGTCTCGCTGAGTATTCTCAATGATTTTGGCAGCCTCCGCAACTTTAATAGAAGGAGCGCGGTGCACGCCAGCATCCACAACAAGTTCGTAGGTTTTTGCCACTACGTCCAACGATTCTTCATCGCAACCAGAAACCACTTTGATGATCTTGGAAAGTGTGTGTTCCTTATCGCCTGGATTGATTCGCTCTGGTGAGTAACCAACTTTAAAATCTTTGTTGAAGGTAAGGCCTGACATTTCCTCCAATACGGGAATGCAATCTTCCTCCGTACAACCTGGGTAAACGGTTGATTCGAAAACCACGTAATCGCCATCAGACAATACACTTCCAACAGTTTTGGATGCTCCTAAAACAGGACGTAAATCCGGAAGATTGTGCTCATCGATAGGTGTTGGAACGGCCACAATGTAAAACTGAACGTCCTTCAGGTCTTCCACATTTGCTGTGAAAAGAATATCGCAGCCATCAAAATCTGAAGCTTCCAACTCTTCACTCGGGTCGATGTTCTTCTTCATCAATTCTACCCTTTCGGCATTGATGTCGAATCCTACAACTTTGATCTTTCTGGCAAATTCCAATGCGATTGGAAGTCCAACGTAGCCAAGGCCAATAACCGCCAATTTGGCTTCCTTATCGACAAGTTTCTCGTAGATGTTTTTCATGTCAGTTTTTCAAAAATTTCGGGTCTCGTAAACTGTAGATCCGCTCAATAATTTCAACCACCTTCATTCCTTCCATGGCGTTGGTGGCTATCGTTTTTCTTCCTTTCAGCGTATCGATCACATTTTCAATAACGAAGTGATGATTTGCCGCTGATCCTTTATACGCTCCATAGTCGTTAGCAGGTCCTGCCTCTTCCAACTGTGGCATTTCATAGCCTTCAATATTGCAGTGCTCTACCTGATTCATGTATTGTCCTCCGATCTTCACACTTCCCTTTTCTCCAACTACAGTTAGACTGCTTTCCATATTCGAATTCCAAACGGAAGTAGAATAATTGAGACTTCCCATTCCTCCATCGGCCAGTTTGAAGTGAACCATACCCGAGTCTTCGAAATCGGTCAACTCAGCATGATTGAAATCGCGGAAATCAGCTTTAATATCCTTGATATCGCCAAATAACCAATAAAGAATATCCACAAAATGAGAGAACTGCGTGAACAGTGTTCCGCCATCCAATTGCTGATCGCCTTTCCAATTTCCAGGCTTATAATAGCGCTCATCTCGATTCCAAAAGCAATTGACCTGTACCATGTAAATGTCACCCATCAACTTCCGTTCGATCACATCCTTGATCCAGACAGAAGGTGGAGAATATCGATTCTGCATCACGCAGAATACTTGTTTGGATGCGTTCAAAGCCGAATGGATCACTTTTTCGCAATCTGCGTTGGTCAATGCCATCGGTTTTTCGCACAGGACATGTGTTCCAGCATGCAATCCTGAAAGACTATTTTGAGCATGCAGGCCATTTGGCGTGCAGACGCAAAGCACATCTGGCTTGAGCGCCAGCATTTCATTCAGATCATTGAAAAATGGAACATCGTAGGCTTCTATTCCAAGTTCGGACCGTGGCTTAATATCGCAAAGTCCGATCAATTCAGCTTCCTCATTGCGCACCACCATTTCCGCATGGCGTTTTCCAATGTGGCCGCAACCAACTACAGCAAACGTTATTTTCTTCGAATCCTTCAACCGACCTTAGTTACTGAACCTTCGTTCAATTGATATTTTTCTCCCGATTCTGGGCAAACAGCAAAACCTTCTTTATCGAACTCCAAACGATGACCGAATTCGCTCATCCAGCCAATGTGGCGGGCGGGATTTCCGACAAGAAGCGCGTAGGAAGGAACATCTTTAGTTACCACAGAACCTGCACCAATAAATGCAAAAGTGCCAATGTTGTGACCACAAACAATGGTTGCGTTGGCTCCAATTGTCGCGCCTTTGCCTACCAGTGTTTTTTCGTATTGACCACGCCTATTTACTGCGCTCCTCGGATTAGTGACGTTGGTAAAAACCATTGACGGACCTAGGAACACATCATCTTCGCAGGTAACGCCTGTGTAGATGGAAACGTTGTTCTGAACCTTCACATTATTCCCAAGTTTAACTCCGGGCGAGATGACCACGTTCTGACCTAGATTACAGTTTTCTCCAAGTTCAGAATGACTCATCACATGAGAAAAGTGCCAGATTTTGGTTCCGTCACCAATAATGCAGTCGTTATCAATAACTGCTGTCTCATGCGCAAAATATCCCATTACTTGCGGATGTAACCCTCGAACGTATTGTGCTCTTTTTTATAGAGTTCATCATCTGGAAGACTTTTGAAATAATCGTAAGTTATTTTCAAGCCTTCGGCACGATTCACTTTAGGTTCCCAATTCAAAATTGAACGTGCTTTATCAATATTAGGCTGACGTTGCATTGGGTCGTCTACTGGTAGTGGTTTATAGATCACCTTCTGATCAGTTCCTGTCAATTTAATGATCTCTTCAGCAAATTGAGAAATAGTGATCTCATCGGGATTTCCAATGTTCACAGGCTCCGCATAATCTGAAAGAAGCAATCGATAGATGCCTTCAACAAGATCATCAACGTAACAGAAACTTCTTGTTTGACTTCCGTCTCCGAATACGGTGAGGTCTTCACCTCTCAATGCCTGACCGATGAAGGCTGGAAGCACACGACCATCGTTCAGTCGCATACGGGGCCCGTAAGTATTGAAAATACGCACAATGCGCGTTTCTACTCCGTGATACCGATGATATGCCATGGTAATGGCCTCTTGAAAACGTTTTGCTTCATCGTACACTCCGCGTGGACCGATCGGATTCACATTTCCCCAATATTCTTCTGTTTGAGGGTGAACTGTTGGATCACCATAAACCTCGGAGGTAGATGCAATCAGCATTCGCGCGCCTTTGGCTTTCGCAAGGCCTAAACAATTATGCGTTCCTAGCGAACCCACTTTTAGGGTTTGAATAGGAATCTTCAGGTAATCGATGGGACTTGCAGGCGATGCAAAATGCATGATGTAATCCAATTCGCCAGGAATGTGGATGTATGTGCTTACATCATGATGATAGAATTCGAACTCCTTGAGTTTGAACAGATGCTCAATGTTCTTGAGATTACCAGTAATCAGGTTGTCCATAGCAATAACATGGCAACCTTCTTTCAGGAATCTATCGCAAAGATGCGAGCCTAGAAATCCAGCTGCACCAGTTATCAATACTCGCTTCATCCGTTTGGAATTATGGTCTTTCGACCAATACTGTTATAATAGAATCCGAGTTCTTTCATTTGCGGAAGGTCGTACAGGTTTCTGCCATCAAAAATGACCTTCTCATTCAATTTATCTGCGACCACGTCAAAATCTGGCGAACGGAAAACGGACCATTCCGTAGCGATGATGAGAGCATCGGCTTTGTCTAGCGCTGCATATTGGTCATCAGCAAATGAAATCTTATTGCCCAATCGTTCTTTGACGTTTTCCATTGCTTCTGGATCGTAGGCGGTAATTGTTGCACCTGCTTCCAAAAGTTTGTCAATTACATACAACGCAGGTGCTTCACGGATATCATCCGTATCTGGTTTGAAGGCCAATCCCCACATGGCGAAGTGCTTTCCTTTTAGATCACCTCCAAAGAAATCCTTGATCTTAGGTACGATAACCGTTTTCTGTTCTTCGTTTACACGCATTACAGATGTCAACAGAGCAAAATCATAGTTCACTTCAGAAGCTGATCTTGCCAATGCTTGCACATCTTTAGGGAAGCAGCTTCCTCCGTACCCGATTCCAGGGAAAAGGAATCGTTTTCCGATTCGAGTATCTGTTCCAATACCGATTCTCACCTTATCAACATCAGCATCCAATAATTCGCAAAGGTTTGCCACTTCGTTCATGAAAGTGATCTTGGTAGCCAAAAATGCATTTGCTGCATATTTCGTTAGCTCAGCAGATTTCTCATCCATAAAGATGATCGGATTTCCTTGGCGAACGTACGGCTTGTAAAGTTCCTCCATGATCTTCTGAGCACGGTCTGAAGAAGTTCCGACAACAACTCTGTCAGGCTTCAAGAAATCATCAACCGCAAAACCTTCTCGCAAAAATTCAGGATTGGAAACCACGTCAAATTCAACTGTAGCGTGCTTAGCAACGGCAGCGGTTACTTTATCCGCTGTTCCAACTGGCACAGTGCTTTTATCTACCAGTACTTTGTAGTTTTTCATGATCTTGCCAAGATTGTCGGCAACACCTAAGACGTACGAAAGGTCGGCCGACCCATCTTCTCCTGGAGGTGTAGGTAAGGCCAAGAATACAATCTGAGCAGGCCCTACAGCTTCCCCAAGATCAGTTGTAAATCTTAGGCGACCTTGTTTGATATTTCTTTCAAAAAGAACATCCAAATGAGGCTCATAGATCGGCACTTCACCGTTTCTCATTTTGTTCACTTTCTTTTCATCGATATCAACGCAGATAACGTGATTTCCGGTTTCAGCAAGACACGTTCCTGTTACAAGGCCAACATATCCTGTTCCTACAACTGCAATGTTCATTTATTTCTATTTACGAATTCAAGTACTTTTTCAATGATGTGAATCTGTTGTTCTCTCTCCATCTCCGTATGTATCGGAAGCGAAAGAACTCCATCGCACAACTGTTCTGTCACTGTAAAACTGCGGTCTGAATCGCTTGCGGCAAATGCCTTCTGCTTGTGCAATGGAATTGGGTAATAAATCATGGAAGGAATGTCATTTTCTTGGAGAAATTCCTTCATGGCATTTCGATCAATACCCGTTAAAACAATGGTGTATTGATGAAAAACATGTTGCGAACGCACATGGCGAACAGGCGTTTTGATGTGTTCCGAATTAGCGAAAGCCACATCATAAGCATCAGCCACAGCAGTTCTTCTTTTTATAAAATCATCAAGTTGACGCAACTTTATTCTAAGGATTGCTGCTTGAATGGCGTCCAATCTTGAGTTCACCCCAACCACATCATGTACATACAAACGACTTTGTCCGTGCGAAGCGATCATATTGGCTTTGGCCGCCAGATCATCATCGTTGGTGCAAATGGCACCTCCGTCACCGTAACATCCCAAGTTTTTGGATGGAAAGAACGATGTACAACCAAATGTTCCTATCGTTCCAGATTTGGCTACACGTCCATCAGAAAAATGATAATCAGAACCAATTGCCTGTGCATTATCCTCAATAACATGGATTCCATGTGCATTGGCAAGTTTCATCAAGCCTTCCATATCAGCACATTGGCCATACAGATGAACAGGAACGATTGCTTTTGTATTCGGACCGATTGCAGCTTCCACTTGATCAAGGTCTAATGTGAATGTATCTGCATCCACATCAACCATCACGGGCGTTAGACCTAATAATGCAATGACTTCTGCCGTGGCTACATAAGTGAACGTTGGAACGATCACTTCATCGCCCGGTTTCAGATCGAGGGCCATCATGGCTATTTGCAATGCATCCGTTCCGTTAGCGCACGGAATTACGTGCTTCACACCCAGATATGCAGCTAATTCGTTCTTAAAACCATCCACTTCGGGACCACCAATGAATCTGGTGCTTGCCATCACGTTCAGCACTGCTTGGTCAATTTCGGTCTTCAAACGCTCATATTGCGTTTGTAGGTCAACCATTGCTATCTGTTTCAATGTGGCTGTTTTGATGGCACTTCTTTTTTAGAGGCGGCAAATATAGTTATTTACGTGCCTGAATTGGGACTTGGAACCGCTTTCTGAACACAGCCAAAGCGTGTATTGAGTTAAGACTTGGCCATCGCGAGTTCTTCAATCTCTTTTGCAAAGTAATCCCACTGAAAACGTTTTTTTTCTTCAATGATATTGTGGCAAAATTCCGCTGAACGGTCTTCAGAGAAAAATTCATCAAGCGCCTGGGCAACTGAATGAACGTTCACTTCAGTCACGTAACCAACCTTCCCATTTGGAACCATTTCTGGAAGACCTCCAACGTTGGTCACCAACATTGGAACTTCAAAATGATAAGCTATTTGTGTTACTCCACTTTGCGTTGCACTTAAGTATGGCTGTGCTACTATATCTGCTGCACAGAAATAATACTTCACCTTATACTTATCTACAAAACCAGCATTTACTATGACGTTATTCGTCAGTTTATACTTGTCTATTAGACGCGTGTAAATGGCTCGGTCTTCATAAAATTCGCCAGCAATCACCAACTTGACGTTGGTCCTGTCTTTCATCTTTGATACCGCCTTTAAAAGCAGATTCAGTCCCTTGTACTTGCGGATAATGCCAAAAAAGAGAATGACACGCGCATTTTCTGGAATGCTGAGGTGTTTTCGGGCAATTGATTTCCCTACAGGTTCGCCAAAATGGTCGTAAACTGGATGGTAAAGCAACTTTCGAGGTTTGACAGCATCAAACTGCTTTAACTCTTCAATGACACTCGAAGACATGGCAACAAACGAATCGCAGTGACGCAAAAAATAGTGCGTCAAACGTTCATCTCCAATTCTATGTTCGTGTGGAATTACATTATCGAGGATTGCAAGTACAGGAATATTCAATCTCTGTTTCAGCCATTTACAAATAGTGCCAAGCGCTGGCGCCATGAAAGGCAACCAATATCGAACCACCACAAAATCTGGCTGTAGCTTGGCAATTTGCTGTGCAGTGCTCCACCAACTATACGGATTAATGGAACTTACTGTGGATCGAATTGCAACTCCCGCTGGTCCTTTCCTATCCGATGCTTCTGTTTGTGTTGTTCCTGGAAAGAGAAAATCTGGGTATTGGAGATAGAACGAGAAAATGGTGTTCTCAATTCCTTGTTTCGTGAATTCCTCGGACAACGATTCGTTGAGCTGAGCTATACCACCACGCAATGGAAATGCAGGTCCAATAATGACACATTTTCGGGTTGCGCCCAATTTCAATCGATTGTTTCGGAAATATGATAATTGTTGCGATCGTGGGATGACCGAGAGATCATTTCTGCCAAGAAGCCAGCAGTGAACAATTGTGTGCCGATGATCATGGCCAAAATGGCCAAATAGAACAATGGCTGATCGGTTACTTCTCTGACCTTGGACTGATTGGCAATGGCAATCACTTTTTCCAAAATCAGCCAGGTACTCACAGCTCCACCAAGAATAAACACAAACGTTCCGAAAACACCGAAAAAATGCATTGGCCGTGTACCGAATCGGCTCATGAATGTGATGACCAAAAGATCCAATGGACCATTGATAAATCGCTCGAGACCAAACTTGGTAACTCCGAATTTCCGTTCCTGATGCTGAACGACCTTCTCCCCTATCTTATCAAATCCGGCCCATTTGGCAATTACCGGAATGTAACGATGCATTTCGCCATAGACCTCCACGCTTTTAACCACGTCTTGTCGATAGGCCTTTAAGCCACAATTGAAATCATGAAGCATTATACCAGACATTCTCCGTGCTGCCCAATTGTACAGTTTGGTTGGAATTGTCTTTGTAAGCGGATCAAAACGCTTCTTTTTCCAACCTGAAACAAGATCGAAACCATCTTCGGTTATCATTCTAACCAGTTCAGGAATTTCCTCAGGGCTGTCCTGCAGATCGGCATCCATGGTAATGACGATATCGCCATTCGCAGCATCAAAACCTCGGTTCAAGCCAGCGGACTTACCATAGTTTCTACGAAACCGAAGTGCACGAATCTGCGGATATTTCTTTTTAAGATCAAGAATCACCTTCCAAGATCCATCCGTACTTCCATCATCGACATAAACAACTTCATAATCAAAGCTGTTCTTTTTCATCACCTCGTCTATCCAACGGGTAAGTTCGGGCAACGATTCATGCTCGTTGTAAAGCGGGATGACAATGGAAATGAGCACTCTTCTACTTAAAATTAGATTCGAACGATGTGTCTTCTTTCTTCAAAACAGCACTTGCGATAAGAGAGACGATAAAACCTTCGAGTCCAGTACCAAGAAACGCGAAGAATGCCATCAGACCTGGCTTGAATATCTTTCCGTACATCTCCATAACCGTCTCAATCTGGCTATCGTCAATCTGTGACTCATAAAGTTGATCTTCAATTTTCAGCAATAATCTTGAAATCTGATCTGGATCTATGAAACTGAGCTGAACAAACGTGTAGAACGCCACTATGACTGCCCCGAACAGCGAAATCCAAGCGCCTGTACCGAGCCCTTCGCCAAAACTGAGAAAACCGCCATTCATTTCTTTCACCTTGAATATTGCCAATGCCAGTACTCCGATAATGATCAGGTGAGAAACACTCGTCAGACCTGATTCACCTTTACCAAACAGATAAAGAATGATTGAGAATACGACTAACGAGAGTCCAAGGATGGCGCCCCAATTCATATAATGCTTCATTGCTTGACGATTTCAGATGTCCGATTGTGGCAAATATAATGGAATGGATGCTGTTGCATGTCCAGATCAACAATTGTTGGCAGGTGTATTTTAAGGTTGCCACAGAAAATAACGTTTCTACCTTTGCGCTGGGGTAAGTCCTGTGCGACCAGCTCCTACTGAATCCCCCAGGGCAGGAATGTAGCAAGGGTAGGTAGTTGTAGCGGTGCGACATAGATCGCTTACCCCTTTTTTGTGCCTTTTAGTTTCGTGAAGCTTTAGACTGAACACGAAACTGACAATTCAAGAATTTTAAAACGTGTTCATTTCTTTTCGGGCCTTGGCTTGTCTTCCCCGTGCTTGCTGACCAACTTTGCAGCAAACCTTTATATCATGAAATTCTTTATCGACACCGCAAACCTCGACCAAATTAAAGAAGCACAGGACCTTGGCGTTCTTGATGGCGTAACCACCAATCCATCTTTGATGGCCAAGGAAGGAATTCATGGTGAGGAGCGCGTAAGACAACATTACATCGATATCTGCAATATTGTGGATGGAGATGTAAGCGCTGAAGTAATTGCGACAGACTTTGCAGGTATGATAAAAGAGGGCGAGGCATTGGCAAAACTACATCCACAGATTGTGGTAAAAGTGCCGATGATCAAAGACGGAATCAAAGCCATTAAATATTTCAGCGACAAAGGAATTCGCACCAACTGCACATTGGTTTTCAGTGCCGGACAAGCATTGCTTGCTGCCAAAGCAGGTGCCACGTATGTTTCACCATTTCTTGGACGATTGGATGACAACAGCCAAGACGGAATGGAACTTATTGAGCAGATCAGGTTGATCTATGACAACTACATGTTCGATACGCAGATTCTTGCTGCTAGCATCCGACACACAATGCATATTGTAAAGTGTGCCGAAGCTGGATCAGATGTGGCAACTTGCCCATTGAGCGCCATCTTGGGTCTTCTCAATCATCCACTTACTGATATTGGTCTTGCCAAATTCTTGGCCGATTTTGCAGCAAACAAGTAATCATGTTACTCCGCATTTATCCTGAAAATCCGAATCCAAAAGCCATTCGCGAAGTGGTGGATTGTCTTCGTCAGGGCGGAGTGATCATTTACCCGACCGATACGGTTTATGGAATAGGTTGCGACATAAACAACCGGAAAGCAGTTGAGCGAATCTGCCAGATCAGGAACATAAAGCCAGATAAAGCGCAGTTTTCCTTTATCTGTTCAGACCTAAGTCACATTACAGATTTCTGTTCGCAGATCGACAATTCGACCTTCAAGCTCATGAAGCATTTGCTTCCAGGGCCGTATACTTTCATTCTCAATGCCACCAATAAGGTTCCTAAACTGTTTCAGAGCAAGAAGCGAACGGTTGGAATACGTATTCCCGACAACAGCATTCCGTTGGCCATTGTGGCCGAATTGGGAAATCCGATCATGACCGCCTCCGTTCACGATGAAAATGACCTCGTGGAATACATTACAGATCCATCATTGATCTATGAGAAGTATGCCGATCTGGTGGATATTGTGATTGATGGCGGCTATGGAGGATTTCAAGGTTCTACCGTTTTGAATTGTGCTGATGGCGAAGTGGAAGTGATTCGCGAAGGCAAAGGCCCGGTCGATGACCTGATGTAGGTCGTTCACCGATTCATCCGCAGCTTTTCTTCGTTCATGCTATTGGTTCTGTTTCCAGTCTAAAAACTGTATCTTAAACAGTCCATTGCAAGTACAATTATTATAATGATCAAGCTCATGCTTCGGATTTCAGTCATCATCTATTTCGTCACTTTTTGGACTACCACAGCGGTAGCTCAAGAAATGATGTTTGATGATCTGCATCCGACCGATGGCGCGATTTTCATCAAGTCAGTTAATGGCGTTGATGTTCCTGTTGACATTGATGGAAGCCCAATTCAAGCACATCCGGTTTTCAGGATGACAGCTGAGCAACGTTCAGGTAATACCTGGGCAAAAACAGTAAAACGAATGGAAGGTACCGACAACGGGCGGGCGTCAGATTTTGGCCCAACGTTTAACCTTACTTATGTGGATATTGTAAAAAGTACAGGATTCGGATTTGATGACCCTGTACTCGGTGCGCAACGCAGAGCTGCTTTGGAAACCGCCTTTGCCTATTATTCAGCTGTCATTGAAGATTTTGGAGAAGTTGATATGGAGATCAGAGAATCATTCTCCGGAAATCCTAATTCTAATCCTTTTGCATTCTCCGCATCCTATTATTTTGGCTCCAAAGGATTCAATTCACCGTTCACCAAATCGCATATCGTTACTGGTTCCGATCCGTATGATGCATATCCTGACGCATACCTGCAATTCAATTTTCATCCGAATTTCGATTACAATTATGATGCAGACTCGGAACCTGGAAGCCAGCAATTTGATTTCCACACCATTGTGATCCATGAAATTCTACATGTTTTAGGTTTTACGAGCTATTCCACGGCTTCGGGAGAATCTGCTGCATCGCCATTGGTTTACACCTCATTCGATGAATTCTTGAACGATTACAATAAAGATGCGCTGTTTCAGAAAACAGGTTCAGGATCGAGCACGGATGTGTCTATTCCTGAAGGTGGCACACTAACGAACAATCAGGTTTGGTTTGAGCTGGACCCAGGACAATTTGCTCCTGTTTTTGCGCCAAGTCCATTCAATCCTTCCAGTCTAGATCACTTTGACAATGGACGTTCTGAAACTGGTGGTTACGTCATGCATCCATCGCTATCGAAAGGTGTAAGTTTCAAATTGCTGCACGAGCATGAAGTTCGTGTGATGGAAAAACTCGGATACTCGGTTAATTACAGTATTGCAACTGCCATTGAAGAAGGATTTTCTGATGGAGCGCCTGTTCGTATAACATCGGGCCTCTACCCTAATCCTGCATATGCTTCTGATCCTGTGAAGATTGACATTGGCGACATCTCGACCAACGAGATTCTGGTTATCGTGTATGATATGCTCGGTAAACAGTCTTATTCCAAAGTAATACTGAACGCTGGCTCCGGACCAATCACTGCCATCGACCCATATCAGAATCTAGCTCCGGGAATGTATATCGTTATTGGCTCTACCAAAGATGAGCTCTTCAATGAGAAACTGGTGATCAGGTAATTTTCTACGTCTGCAAGGGAGAATCAATACATCCGTCTTCGGAAGCTGTATTTCCCAAATACCAGATGAAAAACGGCCCCAAAGGTGGAAATGATGTCTCTGGCCAAAACTGCGTTCTCTGTCAAAAAATCAGCCGCATGATCTCCAGCACTTCCATGCAAAAAGGTGCCTAAAATAGCCGACTGTTCAGGAGAATATCCTTGCGCCAACAATCCGAGGATCATACCAGTTAGCACATCGCCACTACCTGCAGTAGCCATTCCAGGATTGCCCGTAGAGTTGAAAAACACTTCGCCTGCAGGTGTAGTAATACAGGTATAAGCGCCTTTCAGTACCACGGTTACGCTATACTTCTTAGAGAAATCGATCTGTAATTGCATACGCTCTTCAAACGAAGACCACTTTCCAACCAATCGCTCAAATTCTTTAGGATGTGGCGTCAGTATGGTTCCTTTTGGAAGGAACGAGTACCACGTTTTGTTCTCTGCCAAGATATTGAGCCCGTCCGCATCAACCACCAAATGAGCCGATGCGTCCTGAATCAGGCGCTTTAGCACATTGGCCGTGTCTTTCTCCGTTCCGATTCCCGGCCCGATTCCGATGGCATTAAAGCCATTCAGCTTAGGTAGATCGATGAGAAAATCTGCATTCGAATCTACCGAACACATGACCTCTGCAACTGCTGTTTGCATGATGTCGAGTCCGCAGGCCGGAACGTGGGCCGTAACCAATCCAGCACCGCTTTTCAAACATGCCAAAGCAGCTAACTCTGCTGCTCCCATTTTTCCTTTGGAGCCGGCCAAGAGCAAGGCGTGCCCATAATTTCCTTTGTGCGAAAACTTCGGACGTTTCTTGACGAATTGATTCACGTACGCCAGATCTACGTACTGATACGGACTTTCAACCTTCATGGCATCAGCCATCAAGCCTATATCTGCAGTAAACAGCTCGCCAACGTAATTGCCAGTAAGTGGATTGAGAAAACTCATTTTCGGACAATGAAACGTAACTGTCCAATCGGCTTGAACCACGTTTTCCATCGCATTGCCCGTATTATCTTCTGCAAACAGCCCGCTTGGAATATCTACACTGAGAACAAATTTGGCCCGCGCATTTAAATGATGTACCGCATCTGCCAATAGACCATCCAATGGTCGCGAAAGCCCCGTTCCCATGATGGCATCTACAACCACTGTGTTCTCCTGAATTTCAGGAAAATCCTCTATATCCCGAACGTGAATAACCTCCTCCACGTCACCTTCTTCCTTCAGCCAATAGAGGTTCTGTGAGAAATTCGGGCTACCATGTTCTGTGTATTCCAACACAACCACTTTTACACGCGACCGCGAATTTTTGGCTTCCAATCGGGCCATTGCCAAACCATCGCCACCATTATTACCCTTGCCGCAAACAAATAGAATGTGGTCTTCATCTGACGCATCAGTCATAGGCATGTATTCGAGGCAGGCCTTAGCTGCTCGCTCCATTAGATCGATCGCATCAATCGGTTCGTTCTCAATGGTGAATTTATCGAGCGCGCGAATCTGCTTTGCCGTTAGAATTTTCATTTGCTGCTAAACTTCTGATGAAGGGATAAAACTTGAGGAATCATCAAATGCACTCCATCATTGTTGATGATATGATCGGCCAACTTCACTTTTCGTTCCTGTGTCCACTGATTGTTCATGCGTTTCATAACGTCTTCCTTGGTTGAGCCATCTCTTTTCATGACACGTTCAATTCGTAGGTCTTCTGGCGCAATCACTAAAACGGTGATATCCACATCTTGGTAAGCTCCACTTTCGAAAAGTATGGCCGCTTCTTTAAGCACGTATGCCGCGCTTTGATGTTCTTCCAACCATTCTTCAAAATCGAGGGCAACGGCTGGATGTACCAAGCCATTGAGAATGGATAGTTTCTCTTTGGAATTGAAAACCTGCTGCGCCAAGTATGTCCGATTAAGCATTCCATTGCTGTAAGCTGCCGCACCAAACGATTGCAGTATCTTGTTCTTCAACGACTCATTATAGGTCATCAGTTCCTTTGCCCGCGAATCGGCATAATAAACAGGAACGCCCAACTCCTGAAAGATCTTGCAGGCCGTGGTCTTCCCGCTTCCTATTCCTCCTGTTATCCCTACGATCCTCATTCTTGAACAATAAATTCCACCTGCGCTGGAGTTACGCGTACCTGCTTCACAAATTCTGGATAGCGGTCGATGTTCACCACCAGTTGGCTCAAATTCCTAACCTCATCATCCAATATGACCGATGCTTGAAACAGCGCTGGAAAAACGCTATCGTAATCAGACAGCGGAACAAGGTATTTGATGTCAACTTCGTTCGGAAACACTTTCACCGAACTTGGATCATCGGCATTTATTGTCAACGGAATGGTAACCGTGCCCTCGGTAAATTCTACCACATTCAGTTCCACGCGAGTACTCGTCCTGTCCATGTGTAAGTACGGCATGTCTTGAAATCCAATCAGCTGAACATCGGCCGTGACACTTTCATTCAAGCCGATCCAGCTTTGTGCTTGCGTTCGAACGAACGATATTGTGTCGATGGCATCTTTTGGTCCAATAAGAAGGATTGAGTCTGGAACGAGAACAGGGTGGGTGGTCATGCCGAACTGTTTGGAGAAGGAAATCTCGGCATTGAGCCTTATCGGAACCAGTTTGAGGTATTTTGGTTTCACCTTAATGAAAATCGTATCGGGCGATATTCCGAGAATCTCCATCTGCTGCCCTTTCATGCCCGCCATGCTTTCATTCTTCATATCGGTAAGCACGTAATGCCATTCTTCGCCATCTCTTTTCAAACTCGGAAGATTGGATGGATCGATACTTATTGGAATGGCCACTTGTTGCACATTGAACAAATGCCAGAGCAGATCGAACCCGAAACCGCGCACTTCGGCAGTGGCATGTGAGACAGGTTCGTTTACCACGATCAGGTCCTCAGGAAGATCATTGTAAACAATAGGCAGCTCAATCTCATCCACATATTCCCTTGAAAGAGAGGTGAGTAGCCAGAAAAGTCCGGATAACAGCAAACAGGCCACAAAGGCCACCGAACGTCTATTGAGACGTGGTTCTATGAATTGAATGAATTTGGCCGCGATGGAATTGGACATGCGGCCAAATTAGAAAAAGATCAATTGTTCTGTTGAAGACCTACCGAGTTGTCTTTAGAAACGGCTGTTTTCTCAATTTTCAACTTGATTCCTTCGCCAACTTCAATGAGAAGCGTGGTTTCTTTCACTTCAGCGATCTTGCCATGAATTCCACCGATCGTCACGATCTTATCTCCTTTCTTAAGCTCTGCACGGAAGTTCTTCTCTTCCTTGGCCTTTTTCATTTGCGGACGGATCATGAACAGGTAAAACACCACGAACATAAGTCCGAACATGAGGATGGTTGAGCCACCCTCGCCTAGTAATTCTTGCATTTGCTTCTTTTTATTCTGCCACAGGAACTTCTACCATTCCATTGATGGCTAGAACCTTTGTGTTTGGGATTGTATTGGCAACAATCGTTACCTTTTTGTTTTGCTGACCTGATTTACCATCGCTGTTGAAAACCACATCTATAACACCTTCAGCTCCTGGAGCGATTGGCGCATCTGGATATGACGGAATGGTGCAACCACAGCTTCCATTGGCAGAAGTGATGATAAGGTCGCCTTTTCCTGTGTTTTTGAACTTGAAAGAATAGGCCACTTTTTCTCCTTGAACAATTTTTCCAAAATCGTGCACTTCCTTCTCGAATGTGAAAACCGGTGCCTGTGACGGATCTACCGTAACGTCTCCTTCTTCGGCAGTTGCAGGGTTGTTCACCACTTCGGTGTCCAAGCTTCCTTCTTCAGCTGTTTTTGCTTTGTCTCCGCAAGCATAAAGAGCTGTTACCAATGCGAATACGAATGCTACTTTTTTCATTTTAGTATGATGTTTTATATAAGGTTTTCTTGAATGGGCAGGCAAATTTAATCATCCACAGAACACTATCCACCAATAAGTCCTTTTCCGATCTTCTTGATCTTTCCGTTGTCCTTCAGGTCGGTCAGAATCTTATCCAGAATACCATTGATGAACACATGGCTCTTAGGTGTGCTGTATTCTTTGGCTATCTCCAAATACTCGTTCATGGTAACCTTTGTAGGTACAGAACTGATATTGAGAAACTCGCTTACGGCCATTTTCATCAGTAGAATATCGGTTGATGCAATTCGGTCAAGATCCCAATTCACCAACTTCTCTTCCACCATATTCTGGTACTCATTGCTGTGTGTGGCGGTTTTTCTGAAAAGGTCGATGGCGAATTTTCTGTCTTCCTCCTCATCCTTATAGATGGAAGGCAACACACCGCCAAAGTCAACATCCTTTTTAAAATCGGACAGTGTGCGAAGCACCATATCGCTCACCTGTTCAAAATCGTTCATCCACAGAATGCTCTTATCTTCAAAAAGGGATAGAAGGTGCTCATTCGGCAATAGGAAATCTTCGTAAAGCTTGTAGACCAACCTGCGTTGTTCCTTGTAGGTCGGCTCATCACCATTCATGAATGCCTGATATTCTTCCGATTCTTTGAAAGCGGTGAATATTCTTCGGATGAGCTCAATTTGATCGCCCCAATAGATCTTGCGGGCAGAAATGTTCTTTTGTAGCTGCGGATTGTTCTCTAGCTGAACCAGCACACGGTTTTCAACGAAACGAAGATTCGGATTGAGGTCGCTTTCGGTAGGCATCCGCTTGGTTTTGCCCTCTTCTATCTGCCTTTCGGCAAATGAATGTACCTCTACCAGCAACGAAAGCTGATAAACATACAGGTCGTAAATGCGCAGCAGGCTCTGATTGAGCAATTTCTCGCCCACGGCCAACTCAGCATCCGAACCCTGAAAGGCAAACAATGCCTGCATTACTTTTACCCTTAAATGCCTTCTGCTCAACATAACCCAAAGAACCTTTTATCCAACCTCCTGTTATCCTTCCATTACCGCTTTGTCAAAACATTGAAGTTCGAACATTGAAGCGGTCAAACATTCCTAACTTTGGGCAAAAGTATGTTTATTTTTCACAATCTTTTCGGGGGATTTCGGAGCTGAGGAATGCGGTCGCTTGCACATTTGAATAAGTATTTCTGGCGCTACAAAACGCGGTTCTTCCTCGGGATGATCTTCGTTACCATCAGCAACGTCTATGCGGTCGTTCCTCCCAAGGTTGTGCGCATCACGTTTGATCTTCTACAGGAGATGAGCCTTATTGCCCCGCAGTTCAAGGGCTCGCCTTTTTCCAGTATTGCCGGAGAATCATTCATCGGTATCTGGTTCTTTTTTGGTGCTGTTATCGTGATCACTGCCATCCTGAAAGGGATTTTCATGTTTCTGATGCGGCAGACCATCGTGATCATGAGCCGCCTGATAGAGTACGATCTGAAAAACGAGATCTACAACCACTACCAGCAGCTTTCGCTCTCGTTCTTTAAACGCAACAATACGGGCGATCTGATGGCCCGCATTACCGAAGATGTAAGTCAGGTGCGTATGTATCTGGGGCCTGCGGTGCTTTATGCCGTCAACCTTATCGTCTTGTTTGCGCTGGTCATTTATAATATGATAAAGGTGAGCCCAACGCTTACTGCCTATGTGCTTATTCCGCTGCCTATTCTTTCGTTCACCATTTACCATGTGAGCCGAATGATCAACATCCGTAGCGTGAAAGTGCAAAAGCAGCTGAGTGCCATGAGCACATTTGTGCAGGAAGGTTTTTCGGGAATCCGTGTATTGAAGGCCTATGCCAAAGAAGAGCAATGGGCGCAGACATTCGATGCCGAAACAGAGAAATACAAAGACACATCGCTAGAACTGGTGCGCATCAATGCCCTGTTCTTTCCAACCATGCTTATCCTTATCGGACTAAGCACCATTCTAACGGTTTATGTGGGTGGAAAACAGGCAATGGCCGGAGACATCACCACAGGGAACATTGCCGAATTCATCATTTACATCAACATGCTGACTTGGCCCGTGGCCGCCATTGGCTGGATAACGAGCATTGTTCAGCGCGCTGCTGCTTCGCAAATGCGTATCAACGAATTTCTGAATACCGATCCAAAGATCACCAGCAAACTCGACACTCCTTCTGTCATTAACGGCAACATCACCTTCGACCATGTCAGATTCATTTATCCCGATAGCGGTACGCTAGCCTTGGATGATGTGAGTTTTGAAGTGAAACAGGGAGAAAGCCTTGCCATTTTGGGAAGGACCGGCAGCGGAAAATCTACCATCGCATCGCTTATTGCCCGAACCTACGACACCACAGAAGGTCAGGTATTGATGGATGGAAGACCCATCAACGAACTCAACCTTTCGTCTGTTCGTTCTAGCATCGGGTATGTTCCTCAAGATGTATTCCTGTTTTCGGATTCCATTGCCAACAACATTGCTTTTGGGGTAGATCTGGATGAACTAGGCATAGAATCCGTGCATCGCGCAGCAACACAATCAGACATTTACAGCAACATCATCGAATTTCCGCAGGGCTTCGATACACGTGTTGGCGAACGGGGTATCACCCTTTCGGGCGGGCAGAAACAGCGCATTTCCATTGCGCGCGCCATCATCCGCGATCCGCAGATCCTCATTTTTGACGATTGCCTTTCTGCCGTTGATACCGAAACCGAAGAGAAGATACTCTCGCACCTCAAAGACCTGATGCAAGGCAAAACCACGGTCATCGTCAGCCATCGCGTTTCGTCTGTAAAACATGCCGATCAGATCATTGTACTCGATAAGGGAAAGATCATCGAACGTGGCAGCCACCAACAGTTGCTACAAAAGCAAGGAGCTTATTTCTCGCTGTATCAAAAACAGCTGCTAGAAGACGATCAACGGAAGTCCGCTTAATTTATCGACCAACGGGCTATTTTAATCGACAGAAACATTTATATATTTGATCTGATCATGTAGCTATCAAATTAGAGCAGATGGACGGAAAGGACACGAACAGGCGAGAGGACATCTTCTCTAAACCCGTAAAGGCGGGAAAAAGAACTTACTTTTTTGATGTGAAGGCCACTCGCGGAGACGACTTTTACGTGACCATTACCGAAAGCAAACGTAGGATTGATGAGAACGGGAAGTTCCACTACGACAAGCACAAACTGTTCCTATACAAAGAAGATTTCGAGAAGTTTGCCGAAGGCCTGAATGAGGCCATCGCTTTTATTAAAGGCGAAAAAGGCGAAGACTACGGCACCGAAGAACACATGGATGATGCCGACCACTACGAAACCAAAGTAACGCCAAGCCTTACATCCAACACGCAAGGTTACTCTTCAGACATCAGTTTTGATGATCTGGGAGATGACGACAAATAATCAGCCATTCTATTACTGAAACCGAAAAGCCTTCCAGAAATGGGAGGCTTTTTTTTATGGCTTCCATTTAGAGTGCCATTAAAGCATGAAGGAGCCAAAACTGTGCTCCCAAGTTGCTTAGTAACTTCAGCAGGAACCTCCGCAGGCTACGAAGCGCCCTTAGCAGCGCTGGCGGCACTGTCCGCAAAACCTTCCGAGCTGTCCGCAACGTTCTCCGAAATCTCCGAAATCCTCATCGAACCGTCCGCAACGCGAACCGAGTCCTCCGCAATAAGCAACTAATCGTCCGCAATACATAAAGAGCCGTCCGCAACACGCAGCGAACCGTCCGCAATACATAAAGAGCCGTCCGCAGTAGGAAAAGCAGTGTTATTTATGCTGATGACCATCCATTTGACATTCCTGACAAATGGAAGCATTCTGCGGAGCACGCCAAGCGTATTGCTCACGCTCACAATCGATGTCAGGAGAACCTAGAAGATGCTCATTAAACAAACGCTACGCTTCAACTGTAATTTATGGGCGAAAATTGGTTTGCTACAACCACTTCTAACACCCAACTTTGGGCAAATGAGATCATGGCTCATCATACTGGCTCTGCTGCCTCTGTTTGTTCAGGGGCAGAACCTTGTGCCGAACCCATCTTTTGAGGAACACACCGAATGTCCTGATGGCCCTGGAAAAATAGCCTTTGCGTATCCATGGGAAAATGTACTGGGGAGTTGTGATTATTTCAATGAATGCGGAACAAATGGGTATAGGGCATCTGCGAACATAGTAGGGGGTGGGGGTGCAAGAACAGGACAGGCAAATGGTCATTTCCTTCTGTGGTCGATAAATAATCAGCAAACAGAAATATTAGGAATCGAGTTAATCACTGAAATGGAAGCGGGAGTGCGGTATAGAGTGGAGTTTTATTTGAGCATGACCGATAGTATTTGGTACGCCTCTAAGAACTTTGGTGCGTATTTCTCCGCAGTTCAACCTCCGAACGATATAGACAACATACAGAGCTGTCAGCCGCAGGTACGGTACGAGGGAGCCTTCATTACGAACAAAGAAGGATGGACGCGTGTGTCGGGCACCTTTGTGGCGCAGGGCGGGGAACGATTTCTGAGCATCGGCAACTTAGATAAATACGAGGATACCGAGACCCTGTTTGTTCCAGGTGGCGGGGTGTACCGTCCACAGCAACCAGTTTACTGGAGCAGCTCCGCCTACTTCATAGACGATGTGTCTGTTGTGCCGGATAGCACCACCAGCATTCAGGAGGCGGCTGTTGCAGAAAAAGGGATGGCATTTGAGCTTTGGCCCAACCCCGCAAAGGAGTTCGTACAGTTCAGGATATCAGATTCCTCCACTCGTTCCTCGGTCGGAATGACGGTGCAGGTATTGGATGCCCTTGGGCGTTCGGTGGCCGCGTTCCCCCTTCAAAAGGGGGTGTCCGCAGGACGGGGGATTTCAGGAGAAGTAGACGTAAGCACCCTGCCAACAGGCATCTATTTCCTTCAACTTACAGACGAGGAAGGAAAACACGCGGTAAGCAAGTTTGTGAAGGAATAAGTAGAAGGCCTTAAGCCAAAATATACAGATTGATGATGGCCACAATAAAGTAAGGCACCAATCCGCCAAATTGAATTATTGTCATTAGGTATAAAATTGGATCGGCAAGAAATTCAACAAACTTGTCAATCTTTCCTGCTACTTACATAGCCGCGCCATTTTTCGAGCAGCAGTTGCATGTCTTCGGGCAGGTCGGTCTCAAAGTTGAGTCGCTCTTTGGTCATTGGCTGTGTAAACCCGAGCGAACGCGCATGCAATACAGCACGCGGAGCAATCTCAAAACAATTCTGAATGAACTGGGTGTATTTGGTAAACGTGGTGCCTTTCAGCGCTCTATCTCCGCCATAGCGTTCATCATTGAACAGCGTATGTCCGGCATATTTCATATGCACCCGTATCTGATGCGTGCGACCCGTTTCCAGTTTGCATTGCACCAGCGTTACGTAGCCAAAACGCTCTAGCACCTTATAGTGTGTAACGGCATGCTTTCCTTGACTTCCATCAGGGAACACATCCATCTGTAAGCGATTTTTTACCGATCGACCGATATTTCCGGTAATGGTTCCTTCATCCTCATCAAAATCTCCCCATACCAGTGCGTTGTATAACCTATCGGTAGTACGGTCAAAAAACTGCTTTGCAAGACCCGACATCGTCAGTTCGTTCTTGGCAATCACCATTACTCCCGATGTTCCTTTATCCAAGCGATGCACCAGCCCGGGGCGAGGTTCTTCCTTCTTGCCCATATCCGGCAAATTCTTGAAATGGTGCATCAATCCGTTGACCAACGTTCCCGTATAATTGCCGTGGCCGGGATGTACCACAAGGTCGGGCTGCTTGTTTATCACCACCACATCTTCATCCTCATACAGAATATCCAAGGGGATGTTTTCGGGATGAATGGTCTTATCGCGTGGAGGATATGCCAGCACAATGGTCACCTCATCCTTGGGCTTCACCCGGTAATTCGGCTTTACAGCCACGCCATTCACATGCACGTTTCCAGCATGACCAGCAATTTGGATCTTATTGCGCGTAGCGTTGGCCACACGGTCCATCAGAAACTTATCTATGCGCAAGGGCTCTTGGCCTTTATCGGCCACAAAGCGATGATGTTCGTAAAGGTCTTCTTGTTCGTTTTCCTCTTCGTAGAGGTCCGATTCAACACTCATTCTTGTATGATTATCCGTTGCGCAAAAACGCCATCGGCAGCATCCACTCGCAGGATGTACGTACCCGTTTTAAGATGCCCAAGCTCTAATTGACGAGCATATCCTTTCTGAGAAAAAACCACCCTTCCGGATAGGTCAAACATCGAAATCTGTGCATTGGAAAATTGTCCTGACTTTGATTCTTCCAGAAAAAGCGTACCGCTTGTCGGGTTCGGATATGCCTTCACGTACAATTGTTCAGACGTTTCTTTTACACCCACCCAGTCGTCATATGGTTTTCCGAACGAAGGTCTTATCATGATGGCACCTGGAATAGAGCTTTGGCTCCAATTTGTTCCCAAGTTGTAGTAGACCTTGCTTGATACATCCGTCCGTTTATCAAACCCAACAGAGAATTTGAGATTGGTGGCGGGCTGCTGAATCCAACCTATCCAAATGTTCTCATTAACGATAAGGGTCGTATCAAGCGGATAATGGTAGAAATAATTGAACTGATCGGTATATTGTAGATTGATGGATTCGGGTGATGTCCAGATCAACTGTCCTGGCTGTTCACTTCCAACCCAAACAGCAAGTAGTACTGGTTGATTGGATAAATCGAACTGAACTGGATTAAGATATATCTGAATAGCCTGTAGTGTATCCTCTTTCTTGATATTGTACTTGACCGCTACCATTCCAATATTCTCCAACTCACCCAATCCATAGGCAGCTTCGGCCGTTCCATCATCGTATGCGTAGTAGTTGTAGAATTCCTGTTTTTCTACACGTACATTATTCTCTGGATGATCATCAGCTACTTCCAAGGTAAATCTTAGTTCATAAAATGTTGAATCCGGCTTCCATTCATCATCAGTAGGAAAACTTGTAATCAAAGTATCAAAATTGTTTAAAAGATTACTGGATGTCCCAATATTACATGATCCTGTAATCACATTATCGCAGATCCGATTGGCAAAAACAGTAGCAGTTCTAGTGAACACATCATACTTCAGCGCCCCCGTATAATCAAGCATTTGAAGAGAGAAGGTAGTGGGTATATCTGTGGTATCGTTATTCCGCAGAGCGATGAACGCTGTGTCTCCGATAAATCCGACAGAATCCATTTTATAATGCTCCCATGGCATAGAACTGAACTCCTTCAACAGTGAAAAGGTCGCGGTTCTGTTTAGGTCCAATTCAGGAAGAAAAGATGTCTGGCATAGCTGAGACACATCTTTTCTGACCGTATCAGCAGCCGTTCTTCCTCCATCCAGTTCCACATAATCGATGTGCCAATGGTCTACACTTCCAGCACGCGAAGCATAGTTTTTGAATCGGAATTGAAACCCGTTGTACAAGTATTCTTGATCAAGTATTGGCAGCATTGCCCGCTTGAACTTATAATTCTCTAGCGTGTAGCCCTGCGCATCCCAAACCTGTGTCCAAGCATCGGCCGTGTCTTTGAACTCCAGCACAAGAAGGTCTTCAGCTTCTGGAGCATTTCCAAGTCCCTGCGCTTGGTAGTAGAAACTGAGATAAACCGTATCTGCAGCAGTGGCAAGATTGAGCGGTTTTGACGTGAGACTATCTGAAAGTGTTGGCAAAGAAGTACCGAAACCATAAGCCCTGCCGCGCTCATCCAATCCATCAAACGTGGCCACTCCTTGAGAAATTGGATTAACAGCCATGTGATTGTTGATGTAAACCGTGTTGCCTATCCACCTATCAGGGTTAGGCCACAGGTCAGCATTGGTTCTCAATCGAGAGAACGGCTCCGAAAAATCATCGAAAAAAGGCAGGTCAAGCGTATCGCCCAGAGCACGTGCGTTTGTCTGCTCCGAACGCAAGTAGGCATCATAATCTTTCAATGCACGATTTCCTGTCAGATCCATAAGCATCTCTTGACCAAATCCCGCAAACCAAAGGGTGGTAAGAATGAAACTACTGATCGCCTTCTTCAAAATCATCATCATTTGGCTTTACGTTCAAAAGCAGCGAATCCAGTGGTGGAAGCGCCTTGGAGTAGAGTGCCGTATCGTACTTGATAGAGGCTGTATCTCCGGTGAAATAAAGGATAACACTACTTCCCATTGGAAGAAGTTCGCCTTCCCTGAATTCAGGAATCTGTCGGTAAACGCGGACAAGCGAAGTATCCGTAAATGGCGTATCCACCCTGAAAGTTCCCAAATTGAGCGAAAACGCATTCAAGCGTTCAACCGCTTCTTCCAACCGATAATAAAGCAGATATGGAACAGGCACACGTGTGTTGCTGAGGCCGTCTCCAAGCACCAGATCTACCACGGTATTCACAAATACGTTCTTTCCCTTTTGCACCGATCTACCACCGATCTTCTGATCTAGCACAGCATTTTTGGCAATGTCTGGTCTGTATTCCAAATTACCGAGCTGAAGACCAACGCTTTCCAACACTGCCTTTGCCTGTCTCAAACTAAGATTGTGAACATCAGGCATCACAACTTGGCGCGGCATAACCGCATTCACCGTCAGGTAAACTTTTCTGCCTCTTTTTACTCGATATCCCGGCTTCGGCTCTTGGTCGGCAACCGCTCCGCGAGGAAGATCTGAGGAATAAAGTGAATCCACCACCTCAAATTCAATGTCAGTCGTATCGGCAAAAGCAGCTATCTGCGCTACAGGAACACCGGTAAAATCAGGCACTTCAACGGTCACTCCGTGTTCGGTGTACGAATCCAACCAAAAGAAAAGGCCAACTGCTGCAAATACTGCTACCAGCACTGCTATGCCAACGTTGACCAGGAATTTTTTCGTAAAAATGAACTGGATAAAACCCATATTATCAGACAGAAGTTGCGCTTACAGCAACGGAGGCCAAAGATATAAATTATGCACCCGCAGCCGTTTAGCATTTATTGGCACACAGAATATGCGCCACTCATAATTTGAAGTACATTGGTGCCGTTACATCTCCAAATGAAAAAGACCGTTGCTATCGTTTTTGGCGGATATTCATCAGAATGGGTGATTTCTGAAATGAGCGCCAAGGTTGTTCACAAACACCTCGATTCCCTCAAGTACAATTTATATCTGGTCCGAATTGCCAAAGATGGCTGGACCGTCAATTTAGATGATGGTTCAACGGCTGTTGTTGACCGAAATGATTTTTCGTTTGTTAAGAATGGAAACAAACACACATTCGATGTGGTTTTCAACGCCATTCACGGAACGCCAGGCGAAGACGGAAAGCTTCAAGGCTATTGGGACATGCTCGGAATTCCGTACACATCGCCCGGAGTTCTAGCCTCTTCGCTCACGTTCAGTAAGAGCTATTGCAATGGTTTTCTTCGCCAATTTGATGATGTGAATATTGCCGCTTCGGTGATGGTTAGAAAAGGAGAGAATGTGGATGCAAAAGCCATCCTCGACAAGGTTGGATTGCCATGTTTCGTTAAGCCGAACAACTTGGGTTCAAGCTTCGGGATTACCAAACTGAAGGAAGCCGACAAATTCGGTGAAGCACTGTTCACAGCCTTGGAGAATGATGAAGAAGCCGTGATCGAGCAATTCATCAACGGAATTGAAGTTGCTAGCGGAGTTTACAGCCACAATGGCGAAGTGATTGCCCTTCCGCTGACCGAGATTGTTTCCAAGAATGAATACTTCGATTATCAAGCGAAGTACGAAGGCGCCAGCGAGGAAATTACACCAGCACGGATTCCAGATTCGGTTCGTGAGCTGATTCAGGAAACCACTCGTAGAATTTTCAAACGCCTGAAACTGAAAGGCATGTCGCGCATCGATTACATTGTTCAAGATGGCGTTCCATACCTGATAGAAGTGAACACGATTCCCGGACTATCCGAAGCAAGCCTGTTACCACAGCAAGTGGTTTATTCTGGAAAGAGCCTACAGGAATTCTTTGGTCTATTGGTGGAAGATGCCTTAGCGGGAAGCTAGAAAATCAACCAGTTTCTGCACTGCAAGTCCTCGGTGACTGATGTCATTCTTCTGCGCCAAGGTCATTTCTGCAAAGGATTCATTGAAACCATTCGGACGAAAGATCGGGTCGTAGCCGAAGCCTTTTTCGCCATGTTCTTCTGTCAGAATTTCGCCATCCACGCGACCTTCAAAGAAGTGTTCTTCCCCATTTAAAATAAGACTGATAACGGTTCTGAAACAGGCCGACCGGTCTTCTGCCCCTTTCATCTTCGCAAGCACTTTATCCATATTATCCTGAAAAGAACAGCCTTCGCCAGCGTATCGTGCTGAATAAACGCCAGGCTCACCGTTCAAGGCCGAAATCTCCAAACCTGTGTCGTCCGAAAAGCAGTTTTTCCCTGTTCGTTCAAACACGTAGCGCGATTTAATGCTGGCGTTCGCATCCAAGGTTTCGCCTGTTTCAGGAATGTCAACTTCTCCTAAAACATCCTTTAATAATAGTACGGTGAATTCCTTCGGCAACTTGGACCGGACCTCCTCCAACTTGTGTGCATTATTGCTTGCAAAAACGATTTCCATGCCGTGAAGGTAAAATGAGAAAAGGGGGAAATGAAAAAAGTAGCAGTCGTTTTCTCCTTTTTCCTTTTCCCGTTTTTCCTAGTCGGTCTTCGTTACTTAGCAGCATGGATTTTCTGAAGAACAATCGTTTGGCGCTGCACCTCTTTATGGGCGTGCTTCTGACGATGATCTATCCAATGCAAGAACTGTTCTCTGGCAATCAGAACATCTATTTTCTGTGGGGAATGGCCGATCTGCTGCCGAATGCTTTTACTGCCGACCCACTGCTCAATTCTCCCGATCCGTATCCACTTTTCAGTTGGCTCATCTCTATTTTTCCCGTTCAGTTTCTTGTAGTTTGGACAGGCTTTCTGTACATCCTTCTGAATGCGGTTTACTCCTTTTCGCTCTTCGGAATTGCTAATCAAGTGGCTGGAATCTATTATCAGAAAAGTCGCCTTTTTTCCTTTTTCGCTTTTTTCCTTTTTCTCCATACTTCTCCCATTTGGGGAACATACTTCAAATTGATTGCTGATGTTGACCTCCGTTGGGTCTGGGACAGCGGCATTGCCGAGCAAGGTGTGCTGCGTGGTTATTTGCAACCGAGTGTGTTCGGGGTTTTTCTGTTGCTGAGTTTCTACTTCGCTTCGCGGAGAAATTTCGCAGCAGCCATTTTATCCATCGCGCCAGCCGCTGCCATCCACGCCAACTACCTTTTTCTTGGCGGAATATTGACCCTTATTTATTTGCTTCAAGCCCGGTTTGAACGCAGATCAATCATTGCTTCAGCGCTTTTATTGCTGATGGCTCTGCCCTACTCTATCTATGTATTAAATCACTTTTTACTGCTTGATGCCGACACGAAAAACGCCATCAACCAAGCTGTGATGGCAGGATATGAAAGCAACATTCACATCAATCCAAGTAATTGGCTTAACGCGAAGTTCTTCTTGCAATTGGGCGTGTTACTAATTGGTTTGATAGCCATTTGGAACACGCGTTTCCGAACGCTGTTTCTCAGCATGTTGGGCATTGCGGTAACGCTGACAGCAATTGCTTACGCAACCGACAACACAACGTTGATCAGTCTGAATCCGTGGCGGTTTTCCATTTTACTGATTCCTGTTTCGGTAGTCGCTATTCTTTCCAAAATTGTGGAAAGCGGACTTTGGAATTTACTTCGTCCGACATCTATTGCAGTAATCGGAAGCGTCTGTGTGATGCTGGTCTATTATCGTGTTTTCGGCAACGCATCAGGTGCTTTTCACAATCAATGGTTGATGATTCATTCTGCGTTAACCGCAGGAACCGTAACGATTATCATTCTACTCGCAAAGCGCGAATGGTTCTCGAAATTGCTGGAACCTCTTCTGGTCATCGCGTTGCTGGTAGTTGGAACGACTGACATTTTCGTTGAACGATCAACCAAAGAAAACGCTGAGCAATTCCAAGCAATTACCAACCTCAAAGGCAGCGAACCGAACACAACTTACATCATTCCGCCTGATTGGACTTCCTTTAGAATGAATGCAGAAAAAGCTGTTTTTGTGGATGAAAATCTGGTTTATGGCCCAGCCTTGCCGAGTTTGATGCAGCGATTGGAAATGGCTACAATTGCTTCTGAAACCAACGACTATTCGGAGATTTTAGATTCAATTCCATTCGGTACATCCGTAAAACTGATTGCTCCAAATAATCAAGTTATCGAAGCTGCGATTTCAAACGAACACACCACAGCAAACTACACCTGTTACGTTCTGCGGTAATGCAGCCGCAATCGTACTTTTGAGCAAATGGCCGCACCGAAACCTGTTCGTTACATCCGCCCAAACCAGCCGTTTTCGGATTGGCTCAAGCAACTGATCGACAGGCGCGAAACACTGTGGTTCTTCATTTGGAAAGACCTGAAAGTGCAGTATCAGAAACCCATTTTCGGGCTGCTTTGGTCCGTTTTCCAACCACTGGTCTATTTCGGTATCATCTTATCCGTGGTGAAGTTTTCTGGCAGAACGGCAAGTGTTTCCGAAATGCCATTTTCACTCTATCTCATCAGCGGATTGTCCATTTGGAATTTCACTACCTCTAGCATTTTGGGTGCGGTGAACAGCATCCAATCCAACGCGGGCATCATAAGCAAATCATTCTTTCCAAGATTCTATCTCATCCTCTCGCCTATTCTCAAAAGCACACTCGATCTGCTCATTATGTTGTTGATCGTTTTCGCGCTTGCCTTGTATATGCAACAACCGATCACATTCAGCACTATCGGTTTTTTAATCACTTCGATCATGTTCGTTTGGACAACCACACTTGGTTGGTCGGCCATTGCGGCCAGTTTGGTGGTAAGCAACCGCCATATCCGACATGCCATTCCCGTTTTGCTGTACGCAATGATATTTGCGCTGCCTGTCTTCTATTCGATGCAGAAAATCGACAATCAAGCGCTGCAAACCATTTATCAATTCAATCCAATTGCTGGCGCGATGGATTTCTTGCGAAGCGGTTTCGGAATGGAATCGCTTTCAATAATGACGATGGCATCTTGGTCGCTTCAATCGTTGATCTGGCTCATAATCGGAATCATCGTTTTCCGTAGAACCGAAAAAACCTTAGCCGATAAGGTATGAAAGTGGTTACTGCACATGGCCTTTCGAAATCGTACTGCCTCAAAACGGAGGGCGAGCGGGAATTCCATGCGCTGAAAAACATTTCGTTTGAGGTGAACAAAGGCGAAACCATCGGCATTATCGGACAGAACGGAGCTGGGAAAAGCACCCTGCTGAAGATGCTTTCTGGCATTACACTGCCCACTTCGGGCGAAGCAAAAGTGGTCGGTTCATTCTCCAGTCTGCTGGAAGTCGGAACGGGATTTCATCCGGATCTAAGCGGCCGGGACAACATCTTTTTGAACGCTTCCATACTCGGAATCTCTCGAAAAGAAGTGCAGACCGAAATGGTGAATATCGTTGCATTTTCGGGTGTGGAAAAGTTCATCGACCAGCCGCTACGCACCTACTCCAGCGGCATGAAACTACGCTTGGCGTTTTCCATCATCGCGCATCTCAAAACCGACATTATTGCGTTGGATGAAGTATTGGCCGTGGGCGATTCGATGTTCCAAGTGAAATGTATGGAACGCATCTTCGATTTCAAACAGCAAGGCAGAACCATTCTGTTCGTTTCGCACAACTTGAGCGCAGTGAAAAAACTCTGCGAACGCACAATTGTGCTTAAAGCTGGCGAAATCGTTTTTGATGGACCGACAGAGGAAGCCGTTAGGTTTTATTTAGAATCGAATCGCGTTCAATCGAATCTTGGCGATAACCAATTCATCCGTTCGATTGACGTTTCGGCAACTGATAAAACCGGAATAATTGAACTTGAAATAGATAATATTTCTTCTGATTCGGAACTCGATCTTGGCATCAACATCAGCACACTAGATGGCTTACCGTTGTATCATTTCAGCAATCGATTCATCGGAAAAACGCTTGTTCCTAAAAACGGCAAACTCCGGCTGCAATTGACCTTCAACCAGCAGCTGAAAGCTGCCAATTACAGCGTTTCTGTACATCTCGGTCAGAACGAGCAGCAACTTTTGTGGCAAGAGAACGTTGCCACGCTGACCGTACCGCCTTACACGCCTTACGGATTCCACAATCCTGACGCGATTCAAGGGCCGATCATCACTCAATTCGACATAAACGAAGTGTGATGGAAACGCCTGTTCTATTGCTGGTCTACAATCGCCCACGGCAGACCGAAAAGGTGCTTTTGCGCTTACAGCAATGCGGAATTTCCAACATTTTCGTTTCTGCGGATGGACCGAAAAACACATGCGACAGAAAACGGATCGATGAAGTGAAATCCGTCCTAAACCGATTCGATTCCATCATCAAACACAAACGATTTTCAGAGAAGAATCTTGGTTGTAAAAACGGTGTCCTTTCAGGCATCAGTTGGTTTTTCGACCAAGTTGATGAAGGCATCATTCTGGAAGACGATTGTCTGCCAAATCCGCACTTTTTTCCGTTCATCAACCACATGCTTCACCGCTATCGCGATGAACAGAAAGTGATGATGGTTAGCGGCAACAATCCGCTTGGCAGTTGGCAAACGGAAGGGGGCCATTTCCTCTCGCGCATTGGTCCAATTTGGGGTTGGGCAACCTGGAAAAACCGCTGGCAAGGATTCAATCCTGAACTTCCGGAGTTCGATAAATTCGTTTTGAATCGTGGTTTTGAACGTGCTTTCGGTCCTACGAAATTGACTTCTTCAAGAATTGACCTGACCAGAAAATCGCTGCGTGAAGAAATCGATACCTGGGATTACCAATGGAATGCACACATCTTAATGAACCACGGATTAGCGGTTATTCCAGAACAGAACTTGGTCGAAAACATCGGTTTTAATTCCGATGGAACAAACATTCGATCGAAACCGAATTGGATCTCAAATACCATTTCGAATGAACCGATAGAAATAGACTCGCGGCCGATTGAAATTGACCGCGAATATGAAATGGAATGGGAACTGGCCAGAAAATCGAATTCCCCTGCAAGCGAATCTTCATTGTCGTTTGAAGAAAAAGGGAAAACGGAAAAACGGAAGCTTCGAGTTCTGCTCATCAATTCCACCGATGTTGGCGGTGGCGCAGAGAAAATCGCTCTTACGCTGCATCAACAGTTATTGTCTCTTGGGCATGATTCCAATCTACTGGTTCAAGTCAAGAAATCTGAACTTGATTCGATTGAAGAAATAGAAGATTGGAAATCGCAGATCAGCAGTTTTAAACCCGATGTGATTCACGTTCATAACCTGCATGGAACTTCCATTCCGTTAAATGAATTCTCAGATTTCGTTCAAGAGATTCCCGTTCTTTTCACGCTTCACGATTCCTGGCTTGCTTCAGGTAGTACCGAACACCCATTTGAACAGAATTCTTCCAAGTTGGATTTATTGGAATTGAAAGCTTGGAAGAAGGAATTCCTACAACGACATGAGGCAATTCTCAACAGCAATTTCAGATTTGCCGCACCAAGCCAATGGATGCGCGAATTATTGTTCCACGCACATGGAATTCGTCCATTTTATGTTCCTAACGCAATTGAAAATGTCCTTTCTGCGGAAGTTCAGATTCCTTCTGATCGGTTCATCTTATTCGTTGCAAATAGACCGGAAACAAATCCGTATAAGGATTTCGCAACACTGAAAAAAGCTTGGAAGAAAGCCAATGAAAAGATTGGAGTAAATGGTTGTGACTTGATTGTTCTGGGTGGAAATCAAACAACTGAAAAGATTGGAGACCACTCCATGTTCGTTCTCGAAAAGCAAACATCTGAACAGGTCAGTGCTTTCATGGAACGGTCACTTTTTATTGTTCAGGCCAGTTTACAAGACAATGCTCCGCTCACCATTTTGGAAGCTCACGCAGCCGGAAAGAAAGTGGTCGCTTCGCTGGTTGGAGGAATTCCAGAGTTGATGGATGAGGAAAATCTAGATTGGCTTTACGAAGCTGAAAACGCTGATGATCTTTGCGAAAAGCTGATTGCCGCATTGAGTTCAGAAGCAAGAGACAGAGAGATAAGAGACAAGAAAAAGTGTTCTGTAGAATCGATGGTGAACACGTATCTTGGTCATTACCTGAATTTAATGGATGCCTGATTTTTCCATCATAACGCCTGTGCTCAATCAAGCCTCAACCATCGAGAAATGCATCGAGTCGGTTGCTTCGCAGAATGTTGATGTGGAACATATCATTGTTGATGGTGGAAGCACTGACGGTACGGTTGACATCATCCGAAAACATGAAAGCAAACTGGCGTTTTGGGTGAGCGAGAAAGATTGCGGACAAAGCCACGCCATCAATAAAGGATTGGAACGTGCTACCGGAACATGGTTCAATTGGCTGAATGCAGATGATCAACTGACTGAGGATTCACTAAAAACTGTTTTAGAAACGGCAAAATCAGACTCAAAAGTGGTCATTGGCAAATGCCGACACATCAATCAGAATGACGAAAACCTTGACGAAGGTTCAGCGCGCATTTGGAATTCTTTGGAAGCAACTTTAGGCAACTATAGCATGGGTCAGCCTTCCGTTTTTTACCGAACTGAACTTGTGAAGGAATTGAACGGTTTGAACGAAAACCTCCACTTGTGTCTGGATATGGATCTGTGGTTTCGTTTTCTGCTAAAGCATGGTCAGAATCAAATTAAAACTACAGCGAAGGTTCTGTCCAAGTTTTTGGTGCACGATGATTCGAAGTCCAGTCTACAGGCAGAAAAAATGAGATCCGAGAAATACGGAATCTATCACGCTTTGCTTTCAAAGTTTGAACTTCCAACTATTCTCAAAGAGTTCTTTTCTGATTATCCGATTCCAAATTCCGTTCAGTATGCATTGACTACAGAACTGAACAAGAACGAACTTCTCTCTCATTTTGCTTGGCACTTGATGGTTGATGCCTACGGTAAAAAGCAACATGCGACATGTTCGGCCTATTTTGATGTTGTCAAAAAAGGAGCGCGGCTTTCTAGAGTAGAAAATTTGGAATGGAAAGCACGCATTGCTTCCGCAAAAATTCTGAAAGCATGAGTGACCAGCCTTTGGTGAGCGTGCTGATGCCTGCCTACAACGCAGAGAAATTCGTTGCAGAAGCGGTCAAATCCATTCTCAATCAGGATCATGAAAACTGGGAATTGCTCATTCTGGATGATGCCAGCACTGATTCAACCTTGGCAATTGCTAACTCAATCAATGACGAGCGAATCAAGGTCTTTCGAAACGATGAAAACCGTGGTTATCTGCTCTCATGTAACGAGCTATTTGAAAAAGCAAGTGGTGATTTCATCACGTTTTTAGATGCAGATGATACTTGCGCAGCAAATAGACTTTCCGTTTGCGTCCAAGAATTTATCAATCAACCAGACCTAGATTTCCTGACTACGGATCATACACGAATCAATGACTCTGGGAATCAACTTTCCGAACGTCTGGTTTCTGTCGATTATGACCGATACGCTTCCGAACCAAGCTACTATCCTACCATCTGCTGTGCAGCCATATTTCTACGTAAAGAACTGTTGCAAAAGGTCGGTGGTTATCATCCGTTCTTCAAAGAAATCGGGGGCGAAGATTACCATTGGCTATTTCAATTAAGCAGAAACGGAAAGGGTACTCACGTTAAAAGATCGTTGTATTTCTATCGCACACACAGACATCAAACACATCTTAAAAACACCAATCCGCTTAAGTATTTTGCAAAAGACATCGATCAGGAAATCCGAAGCTCCGTGCTGATGGGTGATGATGTACTTGAGAATGACGAAAAATTAGGCATAAAGTGGAATGAATTCGTTTCGAAGCATCCCTCAGAACTCTATTTGAGAAAAGCTTCCGAGGCATTGAACCTCAACCAAAACTCCGATTTCCTTCAAGCCTTAGCCAAGGCAGTATTTTCATGGCCGCCAAGTTTTAAAATTATAAAAAAAGCAAGCTATTTGGCCTATTCAAAACTTGCGCGAATCACGTAGCTCAGAATATTATCTTTGGCCGCAATCTGAATGGCACAAACAGAAGAAAATTGGTCGCTTATCATCAAACCAAAATCTAATTGGTGGGATTTGAAGCTTGGCGAGATTTGGGATTACCGAGACCTGGTTTGGATTTTTGTCAGGCGCGATATAGTTGCCGTATATAAGCAAACCGTACTTGGACCGTTGTGGTTTTTTCTTGCTCCGATATTCACTGTAATTGCATACAATTTTGTTTTCGGGTCTATTGCTGGCATGTCCACGGACGGAATTCCTCGGCCAGTTTTCTATTTGAGCGGCACCACTCTTTGGAATTATTTCTCTGTATGTTTTACAACAACTTCCAACACCTTCACTAGCAATGCTGCCATATTCGGGAAGGTTTACTTTCCTAGATTGATTGCTCCCATCTCGACTGTTCTATCAACTCTATTCAAATTTGGAGTGCAAATGCTCATGTTTCTAGCAGTGCTTGCTTATTACATGATCTATACAGACTCTGGAATACACTTTACTTCATGGGTATTGTTGTTTCCAGTCTTAGTTTTGATGATGGGTGGTCTATCGCTTGGAATTGGAATTATCTTGTCTGCAATGACCACTAAGTATCGCGACCTACAGAATTTCATTGGTTTCGGAGTAACCTTGCTAATGTATGCCAGTCCAGTTATTTATCCTGTTTCGGCAGTTCAGGGGTCTTATGCATGGCTAGTTAAGTTCAATCCAATTACACCGATTATTGAAGCTTTCAGACTCGGTTTTACTGGAACTGGAACCGTAAGTGGTTTAGAACTGATTTATAGCGGCTCGTTCATCGTGGTTATCGTTGTTATTGGAGCTATGTTGTTTCATAATGTTGAACGCACCTTTATGGATACGGTATAATGAGTAAAGTGGTCATTTCTGCAGAACATGTTTCTAAGCAGTATCGCTTAGGAATGGTTGGGGCCGGAACGCTTCGAGAAGACCTTGTAGGATGGTGGCATCAATTCCGCGGAAAAGAAGACCCTTATTCAAAAATAGCCGAAACGAATGACCGGACAAGCAGCGGTAACAGCAATTATGTTTGGGCCCTTCGAGATGTGAATTTTGATGTGCAACAAGGAGAGGTTCTTGGCATTGTAGGTAAAAATGGAGCCGGCAAAAGCACACTATTAAAAATCCTATCAAGAGTTACAGCGCCAACTGTTGGAACAATTAAAGCTAAAGGACGAATTGCAAGCCTTCTAGAGGTTGGCACTGGTTTTCACCCAGAATTAACCGGGCGGGAAAACATCTATCTTAACGGAGCAATCATGGGAATGAGAAGCGCTGAAATCACCCGTAAACTTGATGAGATTGTCGACTTTGCGGGAGTACAGCGCTACCTTGACACACCAGTAAAGCGTTATTCATCTGGAATGTATGTTCGACTGGCGTTTGCGGTAGCCGCACATTTGGAACCGGAGATTCTCATTGTAGATGAAGTGCTTGCAGTAGGAGACGCTGAATTCCAGAAAAAAGCCTTAGGAAAAATGGAATCCGTATCTAAGGGTCAAGGACGAACCGTTTTGTTTGTAAGCCACAACATGGCTAGCGTAAAGAACCTTTGCAGTCGGGCAATTCTGATGTCGAACGGCACCATTGGTTCCGTTGGGTCGGCAGAACAGGTAGTAAATGATTACTTAACTTCTCAGGTAGCCCGTCAACCTGTTCAAAAGTGGCTCAATGGATGCCCATCAGATACAGATAAGGTGCACCTTTTAGAAGCGTCTGTAAATAATCTGACCAGCGGCAAAGAACTTTTCTTTGTTGGTGACGAATTGGGAATTCGGTTCAAATTCAACCTGAATCTAGAACGAATAGAACGGATTAATTTGAGCTTAAATCTGTTTCACGTCTCTGGGCAGATAATTTTTAATTCATTATCAGAAGTTATTGACATCAAAAATGGCCTAATTGAGTCTGAAATGATCATTCCGAAGGACCTGATGAACAACGGGCTTTTTCGCGTAATGATCATTGTTGCAAAAGATAAATCAATCCCTCTTTTTCAAATGGATGAGGCCATAACATTTGAAGTGCAAGACAAGAGAGAAAGTGATGAAAAGTGGTTCGGAGATTTAAGTGGCCACTTGATAAGACCAAATCTCACATGGCGCATGAATATGTGATGCGGAAATTGTATTGGTTTGGAGTTTAAGCATTCGCAATTGCCATTACCAAAGTATAGATGATAATAACCAGAATATATCAAGGTCTTGGCAACCAACTTTTTCAATATGCCTGCGGTAAAGCATTGGCTTTGCGTAATGGAGATCAATTAAAGTTGGACACCACATTCTATGAAAATTCTGAAGTAACGCAGTTCGGATTCACTTATAAGCGCAATTTCGAAATTGCTAGGTATAGCGTGGCAATTGTCGAAGCGTCCAAACAAGAAATTGATGTATTTAAAGGTGTGGCTGTTCCAAGTATCTGGCAGCGTATTCTGTATAGATTGAACAAGAATTCCCGACCTCAAAGAATCGAAGAAGATCTTTCGAAATTCACTCCAGAAATAACCGGCCTAAAAGGCGATGTTTATCTCAATGGATATTTTACAAGCGAGGAGTTCTTTAAAGACTACGCCCACGTGATACGAAAAGAGTTCACACTCAAAAACGAGATGAGTGAAGAAAACTGCGGTTGGGCGGAAAAAATGGCCAATTGTAATTCTGTGTGTATTAGCTACCGCAGAACCAATTTTGTCAACAACCCTCTTCATGAGGTCTGTTTTATGGACTATTACTTGGATGGGCTTCGCAAAGTAGAACAGTTGTTGGGACAAAATATCACTGTTTTCATTTGGAGTGATGACAACGAATGGACAAGGGAAAACTTCCGACCTCCGTATGAATGTCATTACATGACCCACAATTTTCCCGATTTTCATGAAGACCTTCGACTTATGACTCGATGTAAGCACCACGTGATTCCAAACAGTACCTTCAGTTGGTGGGCTGCTTGGCTGGGAGAATGGGAGAATCAGATTGTAATTGCTCCTGAAAGATGGCTTAATAGTACTGAAATTGAATATGGCCATGTTATCCCTGAACGTTGGCACAAAATCAAGAATTGAGAAAAATGAATGTTCTAATAACCGGAGGCGCAGGCTTCATTGGATCTTCTATGGCCGTTGAACTTATATCGAGAGGTCATTCTGTAAGGATTTTGGATAATCTGTCACCTCAGATTCACGGCACAGACCCGAACTTTTCGCCCACTCTACTACGCGTAAAAGGAAAAGTAGATCTTCATGTTGGCGATGTTACCAACCTAGATGATTGGAAAAAAGCACTACAGGGGATTGATTGCGTAGTGCATTTGGCAGCTGAAACCGGTACAGGCCAGTCGATGTACGAAGCTCATCACTACATGAATGTGAACGTATGTGGCACTGCTCACCTACTTGACCTTCTCAGCCATGAAGGATCAAACGTAAAACGAATAGTAGTAGCTTCTTCTAGAGCAATTTATGGGGAAGGTAAATATGTCGATGGCCATGGAACTGTTCATTACCCTGTGGCCAGGCATGAAACGGACCTGAAATCAGGTGTTTTCAATCCCACTTACAATGGCGAGGAATTGGAATCAGTTCCTACTACTGAAGACACTCCATTTTCACCAACGTCAATCTATGGTATTTCCAAGCAAGTGCAGGAACAGATGATTCTGGTGGCTGCTAGAACAAAAGGAATATCAGCTTTTGCACTGAGATATCAGAACGTGTATGGCCCAGGTCAATCGCTGAAGAATCCTTACACTGGAATCATTTCCATATTCTCCAAATTACTACTAGCCAACCAGCCGATCAACATTTTCGAAGATGGACTGGAATCGCGGGATTTTGTATTCATAGATGACGTGGTAAACGCAACCTGCGCAGCTATCGAACATCCCGATGCTTCAGCAATTGAAAGTATCAATATTGGAAATGGAATTGCCACATCTGTAGCTAGGGTGGCCGATATTCTCAAAGACCTGTACCGATCTGATTCGGCATTGACAACAACTGGAAATTACCGCCTTGGTGACATTCGGCATAATACTGCTGACCTTACGAAGGCCAAACAGATTCTTGGATATGCTTCAAAAACGACTGTAGAAACTGGTCTGAAGCGGTTTTCTGAGTGGGTGAACACTCAGAAAGTGAACACTGACGACAGTTACCAGAATAGCTTGGATGAGTTGAAAGAAAAAGGATTATTGAAATAAAAGCATGCTTTTCAACTCTATCGAGTTTTTCATTTTTTTCCCGGTGGTATTCATCACCTATTATGTAATTCCCCATCGGTTCCGTTGGATTTTTCTGCTTATTGCCAGCTACTACTTCTATATGAGTTGGAAGCCAGAATACGCGATACTCATCATGGCAAGTACGGTAATCGATTATTTTACTGGGCTAGGAATTGGAAATAGCAACAGCAAGAAACTCAAACTCTCGTTATTGGCAGTAAGCCTTAGCACCAATTTAGGGCTGCTATTCACATTCAAATATTTCAATTTTTTTATCGACTCGTTGAATGCCATTTCAAGCTTATTTCCACATGGCCCAACCCTAAGCAATGCAAATCTGATACTGCCAGTGGGTATTTCATTTTACACTTTTCAAACGCTTAGCTACACCATAGACATTTACAAAGGCGGACAAGCTCCAGAGCGGAATTTTGGAAAATTCGCTCTTTTTGTTTCGTTTTTCCCACAGCTTGTTGCAGGACCAATTGAACGGTCAGTACACCTGCTTCCACAGTTCAGTAGAAAGATTGAATTCAATTACGGTCTGGCAGTTTCCGGCATGCGACTTATGCTTTGGGGGCTATTCAAAAAAATGGTGATTGCCGATCGACTTGCGCTCATCGTTAATGAGGTTTACGGAAACCACGAAAACTATATGGGTTTTCAGCTCATATTAGGAACCGTGTTCTTCGCATTCCAGATCTACTGCGATTTCTCTGGATATTCCGACATAGCCATTGGTTTGGCCCGAACACTAGGATTTGATCTCATGACCAATTTTACGCTACCATATTTCTCCAAGAACATTCGAGAATTCTGGTCACGATGGCATATTTCGCTCAGTACTTGGTTCAGAGATTACGTCTATCTTCCGCTTGGTGGAAACCGGGTAACCGAATCCAGATGGTTCTTCAATCTATTCATCACATTCCTTATCAGTGGGCTATGGCACGGTGCCAATTGGACCTTTGTCATCTGGGGAGCGCTTCATGGAACGTATCTGATAGCGGCCATTGTTCGCGATAAGATTTTAAATCACTTCAATCTAACGCAGTTAAAATTCAACTCTGACAATCTATTCGGTCGGATCGCCAACGTGGCTTTTACGTTTGCATTGGCATGTATTGGATGGGTATTTTTCAGAGCTGATAATGTATCTGATGCTTTTGACATCATTAGCAATATGGCCCATATCAGCAAAAGTCAAATTGGCTTTTTTGCGTTCGGAGAATCGTTGAAAGATGAACTTCTTGTCTCATTGATTTTTCTTCCCATAATGATCGTTGCAGAATACTTGACAAGAAAAGGAACCGTTGAGGGAATTGTAGGCAAACTGCCTTGGTACGGAAGATGGACCCTTTATCTGGTCTTCGGATTGTTTATCACGCTATTCTCCGTTTTCGGCAGTCACGAATTCATTTATTTTCAATTCTAAGACATGAAGACACTGATTATTAAGTTAGTGCTTCTAACCATATCGGTTACTTCATTCACGCAATTGGCCGTAAACCATATAAACGTATCCAGATATAAGAATTTCGACCCTGCAAGGTTCAATTATCTGAATGAAAATCTTGAAGAATACAATGTCTATTTTGTTGGTTCTAGTCGGTTTGGCAGGCAGATTCACCCCGTATTGTTTGATTCACTGAATACTGACTTAGGCTATCATTCATACAATTATTCTTTTGACGCAGCCTATGCTCCAACCACCATAAATCTTGCAGAAGAGTTGATTGATAAGATTCCTGATGATTTAAAAATGTTAATCCTAGAATTATCTCCTTTAGAATTTTCTGGCAACATGGACGCTGATCACATTGCAAGGACAATACCTTGGTACACGCTTGAAGATTTTTTATTTCTAGCTCAATCAACCCATCTACTTACGCCTAAAATCAGCGAGCAATTAAGGCTTTGGAAAAATCAAGTCTATCTATTTACGTACAACGTACTTGATATAGGTGAGTTCTGGAAGAGACTGAAACTTAGCTTGAATCATTACATTTCTGATTCGAGAGAAATTCTGTGTTCTACAGAAGTTATTTCGGACCATAAAGAAATCGTGAAGCTCCAAGCATCAACAATTGCAAATCTACCTGAGCAACTAGCGACTTATGATTTGAATTTGACCAATTCCCCTTACCTGAGAAGGGTAAATTCATTGCAAAAAAAATGCACAAATCAGCATATCGAACTAATACTTGTTGTAACTCCCAAAATGCAGCAGCCTGATATTCGTTATATCGAATCCTTAGCTAAACTTATTGATCAGGATAATGTGATCCGCGTCAATGATTCGAAGGAATACAGCCAATATTATACGATAGAATATGCTTCAGATGCAGACCACCTAAACAACAAGGCAGTTAATCTGTACACTTCCAACATCAGCAGTTCAATCAGGAATCTGACCATGAAAAACCAGATAAAGTCTATCCGTGAAATACCGTAGTTAAAAATGTATAGGCTTCTCCTTCGATTTATACTATTCTCGATTCTGCTATTAGCTACGTCACAACTCTTGATACGTCCATTTATTTATCATTCTTTTTGGGGCGACCCAGATTACATCGTCAAATTCGATCGATTTTTCAGCTCACCCAATGATTTCAACACAGTTTTCGTTGGGTCGTCAAGAACCATGAGGCATATCGACCCAATTATCTTTGACTCAATAACTGGTTTGAACAGCTTCAATTTCGGGATTGACGGAGTTGGTTGTCCATTCAATTACAAATTATGCGAAGAAATCCTTGATTCCAAAGAATCAGAACATTTGACCTTCATGTTCTTGGAGCTCTTTTCGCCACGTACAAATCTGACAGAAGAAGTGATGCATACAGATAAAGTCATTTATCGATATGATTTTGATGACTTTTATTTTACCCTTAGGTCAACTTTTCAGGACGGGAATATGACCTTCCGCCAAAAATTGAATGAAGTATCGTTGCATTCCAGAAATCTAATTGAAACGTCATTCAGATTTGGTCAGTTTCATAGAGTTTCAAATTCAATTCAGAAACACTATTACGATAGATTAGGAATATCAGGTCGAGGATTTATCAATGGCACCACGGAAGTACTACAATTGCAGGATTCATTTCTGATCAGGTCACATGATGAAATACTGGAACATCCAAAGTTACTGAACTATCAAATAAAGAACAATCGATCATCTAATTTAAATCCTAGACCTTGCATAGATTGCTTCAAATATCATTGGGAGTATGTATCAAACATTCAGCAAAAGTGCGCAACCAAAGGAATTATGTTGGTTTTGATGGTTCAACCTCTAATGAATGAACGTCACGCTGAATTCATTAGTCAATTTCTTTTAGAATCCCCCAAAACAATGGAAATCCTAAATTATGCTGACAGTGAAAGATTCCCTGACTATTACAAGCTGGAAAACGTATTTGACAAAGGCCACCTGAATTCCAGTGGCGCAACCTTATTTACGACTACTTTAGCTTTAGATGTAAATGACATCTACCAACTCACTGCCGAATGACGCAAAAGCCGATTTACGTTACCCAATCGTTTTTACCTCCTATTGAAGAATATCAAAAGAGGATAAATGACATATGGGAATCTGGACACTTAACCAACCATGGACCTAACGTTTTACAGTTAGAATTGGAGTTAAAGAAGCATTTGGGAGTGAAGCACTTGTTCTTGGTGAACAACGGGACAATTGCCTTGCAGATAGCTATAAAAGCGCTAGATCTCCAACGTGAGATCATCACAACCCCTTTTTCCTACGTAGCTACAGTTTCATCAATCGTTTGGGAAAATTGCAAACCCGTTTTTGTCGATATAAACAATCGCGATTTCTGCATTGATCCGTCTAAAATAGAAGAAGCCATTACGAAAAACACCACGGCCATTTTAGCAACTCATGTTTACGGTCACCCCTGCGATGTAATGGAACTTGAACGCATTGCAACCAAACACAAGCTGAAAGTAATTTATGATGCTGCCCATGCATTTGGCGTGAAACGTGCTGGAGTTTCAATCCTGAATCATGGCGATATTTCGACCTTGAGTTTCCATGCAACCAAAATATTTCATACCGGAGAAGGGGGTGCGATTGTAACTAATGATGACGATCTGGCCGTTCGCATTGAATATATGCGAAATTTCGGTCATGATGGGCCTGAGAAATTTCAAGGAGTTGGAGTAAACGGAAAAGTGTCAGAATTTCATGGTGCGATGGGGCTCTCGGTTCTTCCTCACATGGGAAAAATCGTCCACCACAGAAAACATGCGGTTGAACTGTACACTCAATTGCTTGGAAACGATGACCGACTTTACCTTATTAATTCGAAGAGCAATGTTCTGCACAATTTCTCTTACTTTCCAATTGTATTTGCAAATGAACAGACTCTCTTGACCGTAATGAAGGCGCTAAATGAAAACAACATATTTCCAAGGAGGTACTTCTATCCATCTCTCAATAAGTTGCCTTATGTTACTGAGCAAATAATGCCCGTTGCAGAAGACATTTCAACTCGGGTGCTTTGCCTTCCACTTTCTTCAGAAATATCTGATACCGATATTCAGCGTATTTCGAATTGCATTCTCAACCATATCACCGAATAAACAAAACCCTCAATCACGTTTCGGCTTAAATGAAATTACGCGTTTTGCTCATATCAGATATTGGTTTTCAAATAGACCATTTCAGGAAACTGTTTGCCCAACATCGTTGCTTGGAATTTGCAGAACTTACCGTTCATTGTTCACCGGGAAGTGAAAAGGAATTGAATACAGTGGTACCTGCCGTATCTGCCTTAAATATCAAAGAACACGCTAATAAAATAGCGCAAAGCTTCGATCTGATAATCTCATATCATTGTCGGCAATTGTTTCCTTCCGAAATTGTCAGAACGGTTCGATGCATCAATATCCATCCTGGGTTTAATCCGTATAATAAAGGATGGTATCCGGGTGTATTTAGCATTGCCAATGGCCTACCTGCAGGCGCCACTATTCACGAGATAGATGAGAAAATTGACAATGGGCCTATCATTGCGCAAAAACGAATAGAAATCCTTCCCGAAGACACTTCTGGAACAGTATATCCAAAAATCATTGAAGCAGAATATGAGCTATTGGAAGAATGGTTTATGCCTATGCTAACGGGTAAATACACCACGTTTTTGCCAAAAGAAAAAGGCAATCTCAATTACAAGAAAGACTTTTACGCACTGCAGGAATTGGACCTCAAAGAGAAACTTACAATGAAAGATTGTATAAACAAGCTACGCGCACTAACCCATCCTCCATTTCAAAATGCGTTTTACTTAGATAAAGAAACAGGCGATAGAATTTACATATCTGTAACGTTAAACCGAAAGTCGAGCAGTTGAGATGAACAAGATGTTATGCATATTTGGTGCTGGTGGCCAGGGAAGAGAAACACTCGTTACTATCAGAGATGTTTTCGATACGAAAAATATTAAATTGGAAACGAACGTATGCTTTTTAGTTGACGACTCATTTCATGTAGATCAACAGGTCATGGGAATTGATGTTATCAAGTTCTCCGATTTCGACCCAAATAAACATACTGTGGTGGTGGCTGTATCCAACCCTTTACATAGGGAATCAATTGTAAGCAAATTTCCTCCTGAAACTGAATTCAGCACAATCATACATCCAACGTGTGTAATTGGTATGGAAGTAATTATTGGCGAGGGAACTGTTGTTATGCCCTTTACCCAGCTTACGCACAACATCAAAATTGGAAAACATGCCCATATCAACAATAACTCAAATATTGGACACGATTCCTGTATCGGAGATTATTTCACAATTGCTTCAGGCGTAAGAATTTCAGGCCACAACAATATTGGACATCGGGTGTACTTTGGACAAAACTCCTGCACAAAACAAAAAATCAGTATCTGCGATGACGTTACGGTAGGATTGGGCGCAGGAGTTATCAGTAACATACAAGAACCAGGAACATACATTGGTCTACCAGCCTCCAAAATGAGAAAATCCTGAATTCAAACAAAAGCTTTGGAAACGCCAATTTGACGATGATTAAGACGGAAGAAAATGCAGATATCACTGTGAGTGTTGCCATTATAACCTACAACCAAGAAAATTACATTTCAGAAACAATAGAAGGCATACTTGGTCAACAAACAAACTTCAGGTTCAACATTTTTATTGGTGAGGATTGTGGATCAGATGGCACATTTGACATATGCAAGCGTTACGAGCAACAAAACGATAACATACATGTACTTGGCGGTTCAAAAAATTTAGGAGTGAGTAAAAATTTTTTACGAACCTTGGATGCTTGCAATGGGGAATTCGTAGCAATATGCGAAGGGGATGATTATTGGATCGACCGTTTCAAATTGCAAAAGCAAGTCGAGACAATGCGTTCAGATGAATCGCTATCTATGGTATTTACCAATGCGAGTAAACTGATTCGTGGCGAATATTATCCATTCTACGTGAATGATTGGCCTCCCGAACATAAGTTGGATCTTAGAGGATACCTTTCCATTAAATTCCCGATTCCTACAGCCACGGCTCTTATACGAAACGAATCTGTCAAAATATTTGTTGATTTTTTCAGAAATGTCGCCCATCGGGTTTTTCATGCAGATTATCTTCTCTGGTGTATGGTTGCGCAAAGCGGGCAGATATTGTTCCTGAATCAAGATACTGCAGTATACAGAGAACATTCAAGCAGCATTTTGCGATCTACCCCAAGTAAGATAATGCTACAGCGTGGACTTGAATTAGACCACATTCTTGCGAAACTTCTTGGAGATGAGTTTAAACTTCGTTTTCTAGGCAACAATTGGTGGAATTATCTCGAACTATCTTTCATAGAAATTGAGTCAAGAAATTGGCTTTGGTCCATCGTTTATCTGTATAAGGCAATATGGAATTCTCTTGTATACCGCACTATAAGCCCATGGAGGCTGGTTAAAGATTACCTATTCCGTGTAAAGAGACGAATAACAAATTAGACGTATCAGATAAATGAATCAACCTCCACTGGTTAGCATATGCATAATCACTTACAACCAAGTAAATTACATAAGGCAAGCTATTGAAAGTGCCTTGATGCAGGAAGGTATGCTGAACGTTGAAGTTGTTATTTCTGACGATCGATCTACCGATGGTACTGATACTATTGCACAGCAATATGCCGAAGAGCATGAGAAGATCAGTTTCATTCAGCCAGAAAAAAACCTTGGAGTGTGCGGCAATTGGGCGCATGCCATCCAAGCTTGCTCAGGAAAGTATATTGCATTGCTGGAAGGTGATGATTTCTGGACCGACCCGGTAAAATTGAAAAAACAGGTAGCGTTACTTGAAAAGGACGCAAATATGTCTGGTTGTTTCAGCAATGCAACTGTTATTGGTCCAGAAAATGTAGTATCAGATTATCCATATGTTCCGGACGAGAAGTTTAAGAATTTAAGTAGCACCATGTTTTTTGAAAAAAATCTCAATCCTGTTCCAACTTGTACACTGGTTTTCAGGCGTTCAAATTTCATAGGGTTTCCATCTGTTTACTACAAAAGTCCCTTTGCTGATTGGATCTTGCACACATTATTGATTCAACAGGGTGATTACGTCTATTTGAATGAATCGACATCTAGCTACAGGAAACACGATGCAGGAGTTTGGTCTGGACTGAAGCAAGAAAAACAAATGCTCAATAAACTGAAAGCGCTGCATATTATTAGATCCTTGATTCGAGATGAGTTTAAAAAAGAAAACCTCAGGGCCATTCAACTACAGCTTGATGCAATGCTCTATTTTTACAGAGATAATAAACTTCGAATTAAATTTCTATCCACTTGGCTGAAGTTGAAAGCGCTTTGACACGACCGGAAGGTATTTCGGTAATCATTTGTTGTTATAATAGCGAAAATAGGATAACTCCTACCCTTGAGCATCTTTTCCTTCAAAAAATTGAGTTTGAACTGAGATGGGAAATCATCGTGGTTGATAATAATTGTACTGACAACACGAATGAATTGGCCACTTCATTATTAACATCGACAAGTCATGTTCCTTTCAAAATAGTTTCTCAGCCTATTCCAGGCCTGATGAATGCGAGAGAAATGGGCATTGAATATGCAACGTTCAACTTCCTGCTTTTTGTCGATGACGACAATAGTCTGTGCAATAATTATGTAGGATCCATTTTCACAGCTTTGTCCACCAATCCTTCATATGGGATGATAGGAGGAAAAGGAATACCAGTGATTGAAGGAAAAACACCCGATTGGTTTCCTGAACTTTCCTATTGCTTTGCGGTGGGAGATCAAGGTGTTCCAGATAATCAGAATATCATAGAAACCGAACTTCTCTATGGTGCGGGTATGGCCCTACGCTATGAAGCAATAGCGAAAATTAAAAATGCAGGATTTCAAAGCATGTTGGTTGGAAGGAAAGGTGCAAGCCTTTCTTCTGGAGAAGACAACGAAATTGCATGGGCATTAAAGATGGCTGGATATAAGATCGGATACATTTCTTCATTGACATTTAATCACCATCTACCTCAAGGAAGACTCAATTGGGCTTACATGAAAAAGCTTTTCTACCATTTTGGTCAAGCAAAACCCAGATTGGACCTATATCGAGATGCAATTGAATTGAAGCCAAGGTTAAAAAACAATCGACTTCCGTATTGGATCGACAGGGCAATTTTCCTAATTAAACAAGCATTCCCTGATCTCTTTCTGGTCGTGAGGAGTCATTTCAGCGATACCGAAGGAAACATCAAGATTTTGTTTGCCTTCGGTCGGATGGGAGAAATCATGGATCTGCTCAAAATGCGTGGTGAATACCTTAGATTCAGCGCCATCGTACATGATTTCAGACAACGATTGCACGAGAATGAAAAGTAATTCTCTTTCAAATTCAGATAAGACGTTAACCGTTCTTATGCCGGTCTATAACGCAGCGCCTTTTCTAAATCAGGCTATTGACAGCATTTTATCACAAACCTTTGAGAATTTCGATTTACTTATTATCAATGACGGATCTACGGATAAATCTGTAGAAATAATTGAATCTTATTCAGACAACAGGATAAGAATAATCCACAACCGGGAAAATATGGGGCTGATAGCTTCTCTTAACCTGGGAATGGAGCAAATAAAAACGAAATACATTGCTAGAGCAGACGCTGATGATGTGTGTCTTCCCGCCCGTTTAGAGAATCAGGTTGGATATATGGATGCACACCCTAACGTAGGTATATGTGGTACGTGGTTCGAAAATTTCGACAAGAACGGTTTACAGCTAGGTGCCCGTTATGCCAATGACAACCTGCATATCAAACTCAAACACCTGTACCAAATTCACGTTTCTCACGGAACAGCTATTTTCCGTAACTCGGTGATAAAAGACAATAACCTTAAGTTCAATCCCGAATTTGCCCATGCAGAAGATTACGACTTCTTCGACCGAATGGGGCAGGTATGTGAATTGGCTAATCTTCCTAAAGTATTATACCAAGTTCGACAGCATGAACAAAGTGTTTCAAAGACCTTCTCGACAACTCAACAAGAAAACTCTGAGCGAGTAAAAGCTCGGATTTTTCAAAGAATGGGAATAACTGTAAATTCAACTGAACTTGAACTTTACAGAACACTGCAACATCAATCCTATTATGAATTGAGACAGAATGCTGAGCAACTATTATCATTATTGAATCGAATGTTTGAGGCCAACTTGGAAAGCCAATTATTTCCCGTTGAGTTCTTTAGAAAGCATCTGTTTGCAACATGGTTTAGCTATTGCAACGCCAATTCTAATCGAAGATTCCCCGCACATCAATGGCTTAAAAAAGCTGTATTTGTGAATGGCAGTAATCTGAGTTTCACACAGCTACTCAAGCTCAGAATCAAGGAGGTGATTCGCCAATGAATAACATCAAGCCTGTCTTCTCAGTCATAATCCCCACCTACAATAGATCGCATTCGGTGGTAGAAGCCGTTGAAAGCGTACTAGCTCAAACATTCGAGGATTTTGAGCTTCTAGTCATTGATGATGGCTCTACTGATAACACGCGCGAATTGATTGGGCCTTTTGCAGAAAAAGATCTTCGAATAAAATACGTTTATCAGGAAAATGCAGAACGAAGTGCTGCCAGAAACCATGGAATCCGACTTGCCAAAGGCCAGTACATTTGCTTTCTAGACAGCGATGACCTTTATCTGCCCGATCATCTGCAACAATTTCGAAAAGCAATTGAAATCAATGAATTTCCCGTGGCAATGTTGGTTTCGAATGTTGTGTATCCCACTGAAAACAGCTTTACTGAGGTGGGACAATTTGTGACCGACACGAATGACCCCATGGAGTTAGTGGTTAAAACGCCAATCTGTTCGCAGCAGATGTGCATCCATACTCAAATTCTGAAGGAAGAGCAGTTCGATACGAACATAAGGATCGGAGAGGATCAGGAACTTTGGACTCGAATTTTAAAAAAACATACGCTCATAAAATCTAATCAGGCTACGGTTGTGATTCGAGACCTTGGTGATCGCACAATCGATTTTACCAAAATAGATAGTCACATTGCCAATCTGAACCTGAAGAAATTGCTGATAAAAGCTGACACTGATAACAGAATCAGACCTGAATGGAGACGATTCATGTTAAGCGGGGCATACTATAAATTAGCAACGGTTCATCTGCATAGAGGCGAAAAAGGAGCATTCTTTTGGAATATGTTGTGCTCGTTTGTTGTTTCGCCAACTCACTACTGGAAAGACAAAGTACTTGTCGTATTTTCCGCATTGCCTCTTCTAAATAAATTCGCAAAAGGTAAATTGTGATTCAAGTAAAGAACGCGTTGATTCAATGAAAAAAGCTGCCATTTGCATACTTATTCCTTACTACGGAAAATGGCCTTCCTATTTCAAGCTTTTTGTTGAGAGTTGTAGACCTAATCCGATTGTTGATGTGTACTTGATCTCTGACTTAAAGGTGAATTTTGAACTACCGACCAATGTCAAGCTCATTAATGTGCCTTTAGCTGATTTTGTGACCCGACTGAACCAAGTTGCTGGAATTGAAAGAACAGACATCCATCCCACCAAACTAAGCGACATTAAACCGGCTTACGGCCTAATGTTCAACGAACTTACCGAAGGCTACGATTTTTGGGGATACGGAGATATAGACATGGTTTATGGCGATCTGAGCAGATACCTTAAACCCGATGTTCTTGCCAGCAACGACCTGCTCACTTTCAGAGAAGAATGGATTCATGGTCCACTCACGATTCTAAGGAATAACGACCAGACCAAGAATCTGTTCCGACTATCTACCGATCACGTTAAGGTTTTTTCTTCTGAAAGGAATTTCTGTTTTGATGAATGTGGAAGGAAGCACGGTATTTTGCGAACTGGGATTGACCCATTGGATGTGAAAGTACCTCACGCGGAACATGACGTTCACTGCATGACCCAAGTGGTAAGAGCAGAAGAATTGGCCGGCAGACTCAACGTTTACAGGAGATATTACGCCAAGGAATCACTTCCTTTTGATGAGATCATATGGTGGGAAGGTGGAAAAATCAAAGGTGCAGGATTTGCTGAATACATTTTCTACCACTTTGTTTGGGACAAAAAGCAGAAAGAGTTCGTATTTCCAAATTGGGACAAAATTCCAAGCAGGTATTTTATTACCACCACAGGTTTTTACAAACCCGGGAATAGATTTTGGAGATTGACTCACTTTAAAAGAAAAATATCGGCCGTTTTTCAGAATCTTTTCGAAAGGGCTTCATTATCCATCAAGTATCGGCTGAAATTATCTTAACACGATTTCCAAAATGAGAATCCTTCAGGTAATTCCAACTCTTGGTCGTGGTGGAGCCGAAAGACTGGTTCTGAACATATCCGAGGCGCTTGAGAAATTAGGGCACGAAGTTCTCATCGTCATTTTTAGGCCGGAAATCGGTTATCCGGAACTTGTCGGGAATCTTAACGTTCAAGTCGTTCCAAGTCGTGTCAGTTATTCGGTATTAGGAAAAGATATTCTCGAAACTGATGAATTCGACAAACTGGTTGCGAAATACAAACCAGATGTGATTCACTCTCATTTACTAGAATCTGAATTCGTGAGCAGACGCAATCCCGCGAAAGGAGTGACTTATGTAACGCACTGGCATGGTTGCCATCCACCAACAAATCCACGCTCATTTTCGGATTATTTTAAAAAAGATACTTGGTGGAACATCAATGCTATAAGACTGCTACAGCGCGGCTATGCGAAATGCGATAACCAATTCATATGTATATCGGAATTCATTGGAAACTACGTTATGCGCGCATTGCACCCAAAGAAGGATCATTTAAAGGTGATCCTAAACGGATGCGATATAAATGAATTCATTTATGAAGGATTAGAAAAAGACAACAACACATTCACTCTACTGAGTGTGGGATCATTCCATGCTTACAAGAATCATATCTTCTTGTTGAAAGTGATGAAACACCTATCTGATAATGGAGTGAACGATTTAAGACTACAATTCTTGGGCGATGGTGCGGAAAGACAGCAACTTGAAAACTTTGTGAAATCAAACGACTTAAACAATCAGGTTGAATTTTTGGGATATGTAAAAAACCCAAACAGTTACATGAATCAGGCACATGCATTGGTTCATTCTGCTATTGACGAGCCATTTGGCTTGATTCTGTTAGAAGCCATGAGCGTTGGACTTCCAATTGTGGCGTTTAATTCTGGAGGAGTTCCAGAAATCGTTGAAAACGGAAAAACCGGATTTCTTACTGACGTGAATGACATTGATGGATTTGCAAATTCTATTCTCAAATTAAAATCAGACCCTTCATTGGTTGCCCAATTCAGCAAAGCAGGAAGAGCCTCCGTTCAGAAATTCAATATGATCGATTACGTTAAGAAAATCGAAGCGCTGTATTTTGAATTAGTCAAAACCAAACCCGTTTAATAAATGTGCGGAATCACAGGAATAATGTTGAGAGGAAATGAAGTTGTTCCGAAGGAACTTCTGCAAAAAATGACCGATTCCATGTTCCATCGTGGGCCTGACGAAGACGGCATGCACATTCACGCGAATGTTGGCATAGGTATGCGAAGGCTGAGTATTATGGACGTGGCTGGTGGAAGTCAGCCGCTTTATAGCCAAGATGCAACTGTGGCGATGGTCGGTAACGGGGAAATTTACAATTATCGCCAGCTTCAAAAAGAACTTTCGGATATGCATACATTCCGAACCACAACAGACATGGAAGTCGTGGCTCCGCTGTATCAGAAATTCGGATTGGATTTTCCGAAACACATGGAAGGCATGTTCGGGCTGGCCATTTTAGACAAATCTCAGCGCAAACTTCATTTGGTGCGAGATCAGATGGGTGTAAAACCACTGTTCTACAGCATAGTTGATGATGCCATAGTTTTCTCTTCAGATATCAATTCGATCTTGTCATCTGGAAAAATATCCACGTCCATTAATGAGAATGCCGTATCGAATTATTTCAACTATCGATTTGGCGCGCTTGGAAATGAATCGTTCTTCAATGGGATCAATGCTCTTTTTCCGGGTGAAATTCTGACGATTGATACCGAAACATTTGAAATCTCCAGTTCAACTTTTCATGATTCTGTTACGTTTTCAAATGATGACCTACTTAAGTCCAGCGAAGCTGAACTGATTGATGAACTTGACAAAAGGTTACGTGCTTCTGTAAGCAAGCGACTTATGGCTGATGTGCCTCTTGGCACACTGCTTAGCTCTGGTATTGACTCAACGCTGCTTACCGCCATCGCAAACGACATCAACAGTAATAAGGTTGATGCATTTACCATCTCATATGCGGAACAAGAATATGACGAAAGTCTAGACGCCAAAGAATCAGCAGATCATCTGGGAATCAAATGGCATCCGTATTCAGTAAGCAACCAAGAATACACTTCGCTAATTGTTGAGGGAATAAGGAAAAACGAGGCTCCGATCACTCATCCGAATTCGCTTTCAGTGCATTTGATCACCAAAATTGCTCGCGAAAATGGATACAAGGTTTTATTGAGCGGAGAAGGTGCCGATGAACTTTTTGCAGGCTACGGACGCACTACCAATCTTTTTCATTTAGAACAGATCAGGAAAAAGTATCCTGATCTGCTACTGAAGTTCTTATCAAGCACGGGATTGAAGTTTGACAGACGGGAAGCAGCGATTCTAAAGGCTTTATCCAATAAGAATTCGACCAACCTTCTTTCCGAATATTTCAGCGTGGTTGATCAGGATTTCGTTGAGAAACACGCTATTCCAGAATTTATGCGAAAGCTGGGTAAGCAGTTGGATTTCAATCAGTTGTTTAACCATATTCTTCAAGCAGAACAACGGTCGTACTTGCAAGAACTGCTGCTGAGACAGGATAAAATGAGCATGTGGTCGAGTATGGAGGTTCGAGTTCCTTTTGTTGGCGACCCAAATATGGTTTCGTTTGCCAATCAGGTACCGATTGAGCTCAAATTGAAGGATGGCGTGAACAAGTATTTGCTCAGAAAAGTAGCCGAGAAATATTTACCTAAGCATATATGTTACCGTAAAAAGCGTGGTTTTGGATCCCCTATTGGAGAATGGCTCCGTCAGAATAATCAATTGAAAGACCTTGCTTATTCTCTGACATCAAGCGAATACATGGATTCTAAACAGCGTGCTTATTATGAAAAAACACTTAACGCCCACGTTAATAATAAGACCGATAATTATGAGATCATCTGGAAAATGATGAACTACCTTATTTTCCGTCAGGAATACAAATTCTGATCAGCGGAGCACTTTTTGTTCCCACTCAAGATCTGCTTGAGTAGGATGATATTCCAGCATCTCCGTATCCGATCTATCCAACCGAATGTATGGTACACAATCTTTCTGAATGATTCGGTAGTGCTGTGTATCACTATTCATTTCATCCTTAAGCACATCAGGATATTCTCCAAACAACTCCTTTTGTACCGGTCGTAACCTGAAACAATCCATTCTTGAAAAACGCCATTTCAAGGCTTTCTTATCATTCGTGCCAAATTCCTTTATGCACCAATCTTCTTGATACTGCTTAAAGTCTTCCACCTCGGCAGGTCGGTTGTTGTCTGAGTACGAATTGTATAGCTCTCGCCACTCAAAATATTGCCGTCTGTAAATCATATTCTCATCAGACTTCAAGCCTTCGCAATGGAAGTAGAAATGCCGATGATCTTTAACAATGGCGTAATAAAAAGGCACTCGAATCACATCAAACTTGCCGTATTCAACATACTTGATATCTCTACCAAAACGCAACAAAATCGGCTCACCAGGATCCATTGCTAATGCATGGCGCGTGTGATGGAAATCGCCACGCAAGTTTGTTCGTGGCAACTGAATGGTCCGTGGTCTATCATCTTTTATCAATTCACGGATCTGCGTCATGCTATTTTCACCCGAAGTGCGGCAGACCATGTCAGCATCCCAACGCAGATGCCATTTGTAGCGAGTTTGCCTCAGCCCTGCATTTCGGCAATCTCCCAATAATGCTCCAGGCATCTCAAGTACATCAACCTCAATTCGGCCTTCATTTTCTTCTTTGAAGTCCTTCATTATCTGAAGCGTTGCATCATCAGAACCATTATCCACAAGCACGACCTGATCGACAACTCTTACCAAACTCTTTAAACAGAAAGGCAGTATATACTCTTCATTTCTGGCACTGACAACAGCTGTAATACCGTCCTTAAGGATCTCGCCATTCCAGCCTCTATCCCACGACCGCTCCCATCGGTAATAACCATGATAAAGAATCACAGCCAAGACCTTTCTTACTACAGTTTTGAGTTGATTCATTTGCCTGTGAAAATCTTTAAGAGCTTTTTCAAAGCCACCTGAGCTACGGTAATATTGTTCAGCTGCGCATGATAATAAATCGGTTCAACTCTGCGCAGTGCCCAATAGTAGACCGGATATCCACCTGGAACTTTACGCACGATTCGAAACAGAAAATTCCACCACCGGTATGTCGCATTCAGTTCTGTGCGGAAGACAATTGTGTTATCCACATTTGCAATGGCTTCTACAGAGTGTGCTACGCTGCCATCTTCAAAAAATTCGAGCGCAACTATTCCACTCTTCTTACCACTATTTCGAACGTAGTAAATTCCTCCATCGCAGTGAATATCTGCAAAGCAAAAATTACCGAGACTGTAATAAACAGGCTTGCCGTTAATTACTTCGCTCACTTGAAACGTATGAGTATGACAACCGATCAACGCGTCTGCCCCAGCATCAATAATGGCTTTGGCTTGGGCTAGTTGTTCTTGATGAGGAAAATATCCATAATCAGTTTTGCCGCCCCAATGCATGAGCGCAACTACCCTGTCAACATTAGGTCTAAGGTCTTTGATGGCTGAGACAATCTTGTCGAGATCAAAAAAATTCGTGTAAACATCAGCATCCTCAGGCAAGCTGGGGTGCGTATCCGGATGGACAAAATTGACAAATCCAACCTTCCATCCGCCCACTTCCAGAATAGCAGGTTCCCCTGCCTTTTCTCGATCAACATTTGAACCAACATAGGCAATTCCCAATTCGGTCAATTTGTTAACCGTGTTTACGAATCCCTCGTTAAGATTATCATAGAAATGATTGGTGGCCAAGGTTACAAGTCCAAGGTTCAGATTTTTCAGTTCATTTAACGCCTCTAAAGATGTTCCGATTCGTGGCGTTTTCTTCATGTTCTGTGCTGCCCCAAAAGCCACCACTTCCAAATTACCGACTACAAGATCCGCGTCTTTCAAAGTCGATTTCACTTCGTTGAATGGATCTTCGGCCTGTTCAATACGTTTCTGAAAATCATCGTTGAAGGCTACATCGCCAACAAACTTGATCTGTATTGATTGCCTCCTTTTCATGTGCCTGCCCAATACTAAAGATTAATTGCGAATTTTAGCCACAACGCACGTTCATGTTACTCGGAACAGTAAAAAATTCAAGTCGATTTTTAGCGGAAAATGAAGATGGTTTCCAATCATTTCCGTTTGGAGAAATGATCCTTGTTGTGAAGGATTTCGGTCGCGGTTCGCGGGGTCTGTTTGAACAGCATGCTGACCGATTCACCTTTACATCCGAAACACCTTATTTAAGAACAGAATCAGGCTATAGAAAACTTGAAAAGGCAGAAGAGAGTCTAAGTCAGACCGTTCCGAAAGCAGAGAACAATTTTGCGGCATTTGAAGTGAGCAAAACTGTTTCGGGCTGGTCTGCATTCGCTTCTTCGGCACGCATTACACGAGCACGAATTTATTTCTTGTTCGTGGATGGTGGAATTCTGTGGTCGGATGATCTGAGAGAGCTTATTCCCTACTCCACTCGAGAAATGAACCCGATGGGCGCATTTTCTATTCTGAAATATGGAGACGTTCCTGAATACATCACGGTTGTCAAAGGCATTCATTGTATTCCGGTCGGACAAGAGTTGAAATTCGGCCCAACGGAATTTGATACATGGTTGAAGCAAGGAGAAATTCCACGTTCGGCATTTGAATTTTTCTTCAAGCTAGATTTTCCGATGGACGGTGGCGACATTCCAAAAACGGAAAAACTGTTGGATGCAGAATTTGAATTCGTGGCAAGTTTGAACCCGATCGTTCCCATTTCGGGCGGTGTTGATAGCACGCTGGCGAATTGCCTTATTGATAAGTTCATCGACAAACCATATCCAGCGTATTACATCCAATTTGGGAAAGACGACCCAGAAGTGAAATTCGCGCAAGAAGCCGCCAAGGCTTCAAAAGCAGAACTGGAAATTGCGCTCTTCACTCCAGAAGACACGATTCCTAGTTTTGAATATCAGAACGAACACGCCATTCAGCCAATTGGCGAAAGTTCCACGATTTCCACCGCGTATCATTTTAGAAACCAGAAGCACGCTGGGCATAAGATCATTGATGGAACCTTGGCCGATGGTTGCTACGGTTCTACTAATTACAATCGGAATGTGATTGGCGATATTCCCGAACGTCCGCAATGGCAACAGCGTTTGAACGAATGGATCGCTGCGCAACTCCAAAGCAGAAAACTGCCTGGTTTTGAGCGATTTCACCCTCGCGACAGCTATATCAACGATCCATATCTGCAATTCATGGATGTGTATCTCGGTCCATTCGGAAACATGTGGCTGAAAGATTCGAAGAAGCATTCAGAAAATCTCTTGCCGCTTTGGCAGTACTACTACGATTACTTGAAAGCCGAAAAATCGAATCAGGACGATTGGATGAAATACAGCGTTTTCAAAATGGTGAATTACGCTTGCAAGAACAATACGGCAAAGAGTTACGATAACTCGCAGCCTGAAAATTCAGGACTTTATCCATTTACCTGGAAATCGATATTAGAAGATCAAGGACACTATTCATGGGCGGAGAAAACCTTGGAAAACACCATTAAATACCCACTCAAAAAAATACTTGACCAGTACATGAGCAAAGATTTCATCTACCGAAAAAAGGTAGGATTAAATTCTTGTTTCGAGGATTGGATTCATCTTCCATTTCTCAAAGATCATTTTTCAAAGATCATTTCCAGACCTAACGGTGTGGCCGAATATTTCCTCGGAAGCAGAAAGAATTATCTCTTAAACCTGTATTCAAAATCGGAACCAGTACACCCGAATCTCGCCCGCTTGATCATAAACATGAGCATTTTAGATGCTTGGCTGGAACGACACAACATCTCAATAAAATAGGATGACACGCGTCCTTTATATCGGAGACCCCAATAGCGTCCATGATTTCAAATGGATAAGTTGGATGAGTTCCAAACCTGAATTTGAGACTTTTCTTATTGCTCAGGAACACGAGATGTCTCTTCTCAGCAGCAATCAACGCTCATTACTTGGCGCATCCAAAATAACACTCCTTGAACCGATTAAAAGCTATTCTCTTTGGAGGTTTTGGGAGAACCAAGCTTCGCTGAAAACAATCACTGAAGCGATAGACAAGTATAAGATACATGTGGTGCATCCGCTTTTCGCCACGCCATTTTCGCTGTGGACACGGAATCTTCCCGTGCCATCGGTCATCACTTCTCGTGGTTCGGATATTCATGTGGTGTTGGCTGGTCTGGGCAAAGGTTCGTTCCTGCATCGCATCCATGGAAAATTATTGTTGCAGCAATTCAAATCAGCCTTCGAAAATGCGGCAGCAATTACCTGCACATCGCAAGGACAGTTGAATAAAATCAATTCCGTTTTCGGCACAAACCTGAAAGGCGAGATTATCCGAACAGGTGTCAACGTGGATGAGATAAATGCGCTTCAGCCAGAAGTAAATCTGCCCAATAATCTCACCGACAAACGGATCATTTTTCTGCCACGCTACATTCGTCCGATCTATCAGACCGAATTACAGATTCGAGCGTTAGCTGCCATTCCTGAAACGTTGAAACAACAGCTTGCTATTGTGCTGATTGAAGGTAAAAAGACTGATTCTGAATACGCTGATTTCATCAAGCTAGAATTAGAAAATTGCGGCATTCAGCATCACACGTTCGAATCCTTGTCTCAGCACGAAATGTGGTCGATGTTCAAACTGAGTGCGCTTACCATCATGACTCCCAAAACAGATGGAACACCCAATTCAGCATTGGAAGCCATGGCCGCAAGATGCCCGTTGATTCTGGGTTCATTCAATTATGATGAAGACCTTTTTTCTGAAGAATTCTGTGAACGGATGAAAACAGATTCGACAGAAGAACTCGCACAGCTCATTGAAAATTCTCTTTCAAACTATCCACTCGAAAAAGTAGAATGTGCGTTTGAAAATGCTTCGAAATTCGGCAACCGTCCAATTGAAATGGAACGACTTCACCAGTTATATCTGGCGCTCGCGAAGCGCTAACACCTTCGCGCAAAAATCAGGATAGTTGATGTTGGCAGAATAGAATGTGCCCCAAATATTCTTGGCCTCCATTCGTAATTTATTGTACTCATCAGTACTCATTTGTGCTGTATGAATGATCACCTCAGCCACATCTTCGGGGCTCACTTCTTGGTCCAACAGAAATCCAGTTTTACCATTGATCACAATCTCAGAAACACCGCCCACATCGGTTGCGATGGCAGGAATTCCGAACGACATAGCCTCCATAATGCTGACAGGAATTCCATCATACCTACTCAAGCTGATAAACAGATCCACCATATGCGTGGAGTAATACTCCAAAACTTTCCAATTTGGAATCCGCCCTAAAAAATGGAATTGGACATTCTCTTTCTTACCAAGCAACTTATCGCACAATTCAACTAACGCATTCTTTTCTGGACCATCACCAAAATGTGTCCATTCAATTTCCAATCCATCAATGTGCGAAAGTGCTTTTGCAATCAGATGCACGCGTTTAATCGGAATAAGATTTGAACAACTAATGAGTTTGAAACGTCTGAAATTCCGTTCGTGCGGCTCCAGTTTATCTACGGTTCGAATTCCTAATCGGCTTTGATAGATTCTGCCTTCATTGATGATGGAACTGAAGTGGCTCAGCAGGTAATTTCTCCCGTTTTCTGAAATGGCAAAAATGGCATCTACGCCATTGAAAATAGACTTTCTGAAGGGCAGATAGTGATACTGACTGCGTTCGAAATAAAGATCCCATCCATGTAATCTACAGAAAGCAGTAATGGTCGGATTCTCGTTTTTCAAGTGCGAAATCGCCAAAGCAGCATCATCTGTCCAATAGCTGTAGAGGAAAATCTCCTCATTTTTTGCAAAGTCAACTTTCGCTAGGATCTGCGCTTGCATTTTCAATGCGCGTATCCGAGAAACCAATAAGGTCTTAATTTTTCCGAGGCTCAAAGAGCCGTGAAAATCGTCTGTAATGGTGTTGAGTTCACTTCTCACTTCTGCATCGAACACCAAACGCCAAACTGAAAACAACTTTTGTAGAAAGGTTGGATCCGATTGAAGCTCAATCAGCGATACCGTTTCAGACACTTCAAATTGCTTTGTATTGTCCACTTTACCAGTTGTGCAAATGCTGATCTTGGAAAAATGATGCTTCAAAAAGTCCAATTCCACTTCGAGAAATGGCTCGCCAAATCCGTAAGGGAAATTGCTGCACACAATAACTAGATGTCGATTCGATGCACTCACATCGCTAATTACTGCATAATTGATGTATTCGAGACGGACCAAGCAAATTGAAGTGCATTGCGTATCATTGGAATCAAGAATCTGAACACATGTGCGGCATAGCAGGCATCTATCATCCAAAAGGCGTTGATCAAGAAACGGTGAAACTGATGACCGATGCCATTTCGCACCGCGGACCAGATGCCGAAGGTTTTTTTGTGGATGGGAATTTTGGTCTCGGGCACCGGAGATTGAGCATCATCGACCTCAGCACAGCCGCCAATCAACCCATGCAATCGAGTTGCGGGCGCTATTGGATGGTGTTCAATGGCGAGGTTTACAACTACCGCGAAATTGCCAAAGACTTGGACGTTCGTCTCAAAACCACTGGCGATTCGGAGGTGATTTTAGAAGCGTTTGCAAAATGGGGACCGCAAATGGTCACCAAACTGAACGGAATGTTCACCATTGCCATTTTCGACACGACCGAAAAGAAATTGTTTCTTTTCCGCGATCGGCTTGGCATCAAACCTCTTTTCGTTTATCAAAACGATGGAGTTCTCGCATTCGCATCTGAACTGAAGGCAATTGTTGCGCTGAAAAACCAATTGAAACTGACGGTTAATCAAGCTGCCATTCCGTACTTCTTGCATCTCGGCTACATTCCGCAACCATTGTCCATTTACAATGAAGTAGAGAAATTTCCTTCGGGAAGTTGGGCTGTAGCGGATGGCAATTCTTTTCGAGTTGAAGAATACTGGAATCCTGAAACGAAGATCACATCAAATCTTATTACCGATGAGCGGGAAGCGAAACAGCGGCTTTCGAAATTGCTGCAAGATTCCGTAAGCAGAAGGTTGGTTTCGGATGTTCCTTTTGGAACTTTCCTAAGTGGTGGAATCGATTCAAGCTTGGTAACCGCGTTGGCGCAGAAAGCATCTTCCGAAAAACTGAAGACATTCTCCATTGGTTTTGATGATGTCAAGCACGATGAATCGGGTTTTGCACGAAAGGTTTCGGAGCACCTCGGAACAGAACATCACGAATATCGGTTAACCGAAAAAGATGCGTTGGAACTGATAACCGAGATCATTCCGCAGTACGATGAGCCATATGCAGATTCATCGGCCATTCCAACCATGTTGGTTTCAAAGATGGCGCGTCAAGAAGTAACCATGACACTTTCTGGCGATGGTGGTGATGAACTTTTTCATGGTTACGGCATGTATAATTGGGCGCAACGATTGGCCAATCCAGCAGTTAAAGCATACAGCTGGTCACTAAGCAAAGCGCTTTCCTTTGGTGATGACCGCTACAAGCGTATCGCCAAGGTGCTGGATCATTCGAAATCCGATCAGCTTCATTCTCATATCTTCTCGCAAGAACAATACATGTTCTCTGGTTCTGAGATTCAAAACCTTTTGGTTGATAATTCGAAGACAGATTTCTCCATTCTGGACATGAAAGTCTCGTTGGCAAGAAATCTTTCTCCAGCGGAGTTCCAAGCACTTTTCGATATCGAATTCTATTTAAAAGACGACCTGCTGACCAAAGTTGACCGTGCTTCAATGAAATACTCATTAGAAACACGAGTTCCAATTTTGGATCACACCGTGGTTGAATTCGCTTTAAACCTTGACCCGAAGCTGAAAGTAAAGGATGGTGTTGCCAAGTATCTGCTCAAACAAGTGCTTTATGACCACGTTCCGAAGGAATTGTTCGACCGACCAAAATGGGGCTTCAGCATTCCTTTAGACAAATGGTTGAAGAATGAACTATCCTATTTGGTGGATGAATACCTGAATGAAAAAGTGGTGACTGAAATCGATGTTGTGAAATGGTCTGAAGTACGCATTCTGCTCACAAAATGGAATGGCGGACAGAATCATCTCTACAACCGAATTTGGTTATTGATCTTGCTTCATCAATGGTTCACCGATATTCACCTGGCTGACCGTCAGGTTTAGGTATAAACGGTGGCCTGATTTCTTTTGACCCGCTAAAATCCTCCACCTTGAGCAGATCGGATTCAGATTCTTCTTCGTCTTCAAATCCTTTTCGATTCTGATGATAACGTATCATGTATAGGCTGGCAAGAAAGAACGGGAGTGCTGGAATCTTATAACGCACCAACGCTCCAAAATTGGCCGTTGTAAGCCCCACTGCAAACGAAAAAATAATTGCGAACGTAAATGAAAAAAGCACCATAGGCTTACCAAAGACATAACGCGCAAAAGCAAGCGGGCCAATCTTGAATAGCATATACAGTAGAAATAACATTAGAATCGTGTTTTCTAATGCAGAAATGAACATCACCGGATTGCGCACATCCAAAAATGTAGGACGAAATAGGCCAGCAAAAATTGCAACAGGTGCTTTTGTCAACATGCCTCCAATCGAGGGGTCAATCGTTCCGATGTCAAAAGAGTTGCCCTGATACGCCTCTCTTTGAAGGTCTTCTTGTGTTGCGATAGCTTTATCAACGATGGTATCAACAGAACCATAAGCACCCAAGCTTTCTGAGGCACTTGAAAATATCAAAGTTGCCCCTACAACTCCAAGCATAAGTATAATAGGCGCTGCCATGACTCTGACTATTTGATTCTGGACTTTTTGAATCCTGTTGAAAACAAGCCACAAAGACAAACCAGGAAGAAGTGCAACAAAAATGTAAGGTTTCATTGCAATCATAACATACGCTGCAAAAGCCATATAAAAAAGATTCCAAAATACTTTCCTTTTCTTAAACAACAAACCATAAACGGATGACGTCATCCAGCATAACGCAGTAAAAGTGTAGGTATCTTTCATCACACCAGACCCCCAAAACACAACTGATGGAATAAAAAGAAAGGCAATGGCCAACTCTTTTCTTAGACTAGGGTATTCTTCCAAAAACACCAAATACAATCTCCAAACACCGCCAAAAGAGAACCACGATACTAGTATGGTGCAGCCCAAAAAACTATCTACGGACAAGGTTGCAAACGGGCTACTTATTCGAGTAACTGTATACGCTTGATGATCTCGAAGATAGTAATAAGGAATATTATCCCGTAAATCAAAACAATACAACCACTTATGACTAGTGTCACCAAAAAGAATCCTTAGGTAGCAGACCGGCTCTGAAGTAATTAAAGTAGATAGTATTTTAGCATCCAGCCAATATGCTGTAGTATCTCCTCCTCCGTAATAAAACATATAGATGAAAGCAAACAACAGTCCTCCATATACCTTAGCCAATAGTCCCGGACGATAATACTTGTAGGCAGGATTTTCTTCAATATTGTTCCTCGTTCCTCGATTTGCGAAATAATGCACCAGAAATAAGTAGACCGGTACCCAAATAAAATCCCAAATTCCGATGTACTTCATCTGTTTCGAAAAATTGAATTTAGGTTCATGGCTTCAAATTTACTCAAGGTGTCGGGAGATGGGCTAATTTCGCTCAAATGAATGTGCTGTATTTGAGTTATGATGGTTTGACGGATGGTTTAGGGCGTTCTCAAGTGCTGCCGTACATTTTCGGACTTGAAAAATCAGGACATCACTTCTCTATCATCAGTTTCGAAAAAAAAGAACCATTCAAACGTGATGGAGCAAATATTCAAAGACTAGTTGACGATGCTGGCGTTCGTTGGATTCCACTGGCTTATACTTCTTCTCCGCCAATTGTTTCTACCGTATATGATGTTTACCAACTGACCAAAACGGTTGAGAAAATCTACAGCGAAAATCCGTTCGATATCATTCATTGCAGAAGCTACATTACTTCGTTGATTGGCTTAAGAATGAAGCAGAAATACGGAGTGAAATTCGTGTTTGACATGCGCGCTTTCTATGCCGATGAACGCGTTGATGGAGGACTTTGGAACTTGAAAAACCCCATCTTCAAGACGGTTTACGATTTTTTCAAACGAAAGGAAATCGCCTTTCTCAGCAATGCTGATTATTCCATCAGCCTGACAGAAAAAGGAAAAGAGATCATTCATTCGTGGAATACAATTCCTCATCAGCCAGTGCCAGTTCAGGTCATTCCATGCTGTGCCGACCTGGATCATTTTCATCCTTCGAAAATTGATGAAGCACTTCAATCTCAATTGAAATTGAAATTTGATTTGAAAAATGACGATTTCGTAATCACGTATTTAGGTTCAATTGGCACTTGGTATCTGCTAGACGAAATGCTGGATTTTTTCAAGGTTTTAAATGACAAAAGACCTACCGCCAAATTTCTTTTCATCACTACCGACAGTCCAGATTCGATTCTTCCCAAGGCTGAATCAAAAGGAATTCCAGTTGACCGAATTCTTATTTCACCCGCAAAACGAGAAGAAGTTCCAACGTTTCTGAGTTTGGCCAATGCAGCCATCTTTTTTATTCAACCTGTATTTTCAAAGTCAGGCTCTTCTCCTACCAAACATGGAGAAATGCTTGGCATGGGATTGCCAGTGATCGCAAATTCAGGAGTTGGCGATGTAGACCGAATTATTGAAGACACAAATAGCGGAATCCTCGTTCGGGAATTTACCGATGAGGCTTACGAGAAAGCCATTGAACAGATTGATGACCTCTTGAAAATTCCAGTTTCTATGCTTCAAGATGCTGCGCAGAAATATTACTCGTTGGAAGAAGGTGTGAAAAAGTACAACTTCGTTTACGAGTCCATTTCCAGTTCTAATGATGATACTTCTCGTTCTTGAGGATCGTAAAAGCCCTGTAAAGTTGCTCTGTAAAAAATAGGCGGACCATCTGATGGGTCAATGTCATTTTGGAAAGTCCAAGCTTGAAATCGGCACGTTGATAAACTTCTTCTGAAAATCCGAATGCTCCGCCTATCAGAAATACAATCCGCTTATTCCCGCCATTCAACCACTTTTGCAACTTCTCGGAAAAAGCAACTGACGAGAATTCGGTTCCTCGTTCATCCAACAGAACAAGAAAATCTTGATTGCTCAGATTTTCCAAAATCAGTTTTCCTTCTGCTGTTTTCAGTTCAGACTGTCCCAATCTCTTAAACTGTTTAGGCGTTTTCAGCACTTCAACTTCAAAAGCGCAATAATGCTTCAATCGACCAACGTAACGGTCAATTGCTCCACTCAATTCAGCATCATCGGTTTCTCCGACCAGAAAAAGACACAACTTCATGGCATTGCCTTTGGTGATGGTCAAAGTATAGATTTATTTTGTGCTGCACCAAATTGGCGTGGCGCGGTTCTTGCGAAACGGTACCTTAGCAACTATGAAGAAATTAGCATCCATACTCGTATTATTCTGTCTCTCTTTGACAATCGGCTTTGCACAAGAGGCGAGCGAAACAATCAATACGGCCATCAAAGTGGGGAATTATAAAGAACTTTCTAAGTATTTCGATACGAAAGTGGAACTGACCATCGGCCCTAAAGAAGATAGTTACAGCAAAGCTCAAGCTGAGCTAATCGTAAAGGATTTCTTTGCAAAGGATAAAGTGACCAATTATCAGGTCATTCACCGTGGTAAATCTCCAGATGGTGCGCAATATGCCATTGGTACGCTTACTACTACCAAAGGCTCATTCCGAACATACGTGCTTACGAAAGAAGTTGGCGGAAATCTCCGTATTCAACAGCTTCGGTTCGAGCCAAACGAGTAAAACCACTTTATGACGATCGTTCAAATCATTGACGAGGCGCTGAAGGAAGACATTGGCGATGGCGATCACACTGCCGATGCGTGCATTCCTGAATCTGCCAAAGGCAAAGCCAAACTTCTGGTTAAAGAAGATGGCATTATTGCTGGAGTTGAATTGGCCCAGCAGATTTTTTCTCAGTTTGATAAAGACCTGAAAGTCGAGGTCTTTCTTAATGATGGGTCGGCAATTCAGATCGGTGATGTGGTTCTAACCGTTGAAGGTTCTTCTCGGTCTATCCTGAAAACAGAACGTTTGGTGCTCAATTTCATGCAACGCATGAGCGGAATTGCCACCAAAACAGCCCATTACAACAAACTTATCGAAGGCACTTCGGCCAAATTGCTCGACACACGAAAGACAACTCCGTTGCTTCGCGAATTGGAAAAGCTAGCAGTCAAAATCGGTGGTGGCGTCAATCATCGTTTTGGATTGTACGATATGGTGATGATCAAAGACAATCACATCGACCTGGCCGGTGGAATTCCTCAAGCAATAGAACGTGTTCACGATCATTTGAAATCAATCGGAAAGAATCTTAGAGTTGAGATTGAAGTGCGCGATTTTGACGAATTGAACGAAGCCCTTTCAGTAGGTGGTTTCCATCGCATCATGTTGGATAATTTCCATCCTGATGACGAGAAAAAAGCCGTTGAATTGATTGCAGGACGATACGAAACCGAAGCTTCTGGCGGTATCAACGAAACAACCATTCGAGCGCATGCACTAACCGGAGTTGATTACATTTCGGTGGGAGCATTGACACATAATATCAAAAGTCTCGACCTTAGTCTGAAAGCGGTCTGACATGATCAGAAAACTCATTGTCAAAATCCTTCGTCTTCCGATCATTCGGAACATCATTCGTTTCTCGAAAGAGGTACGAATTCCAGGATTTGACGGTCTGCCACTTTATGACGTAACCGCGTTCTTCGTAAAAGGATTGCAGAACGGTTGGCTCGGCTTGCGCGCTTCGGCTGTTGCATTCAATTTCATTCTTGCCATTTTTCCGGCCATCATTTTCGTATTCACGCTCATCGCCTACATTCCAATTGATGGATTTCAGGAACAATTACTGAATTTGATGGAAGTTTTTCTTCCAACAAACGTTTTCGAAAGTGTGAATGAAACCTTCGAAGACATTATTACCCGACAGCGTGGCGGATTGCTTTCCGTCACGGTTATTTCTGCGCTTTATTTTTCCACCAATGGATTGCACACGCTCATTGACAGTTTCAACACCACATTTCACACAATTGAAAGTCGACCATATTTTGTTCAACGAGGTATTTCCATTCTTCTCACGCTCATTCTGACCATGTTCACATTGGTGGCGATCGCCCTTATTGTATTCGGGGAAATAGGCATGGATTTCATTCGCCAAAAAGGTTGGATTGAAGATGACCTTTTGAGTTTTGGACTCAACATTGCCCGATGGATCATCATTCTTGGGTTGATGTTCTTCGCTATTTCCGTTCTGTATTTCCTTGGCCCAGCAAAACAGACCAAATGGCGCTTTTTCTCTGCGGGATCAACATTGGCAACGGTGCTGGTACTGATCACCTCCATCGGCTTCAGCTATTTTGTAGAGAATTTTGGTCAGTACAATAAATTGTATGGTTCTATCGGAACGCTGGTAATTGTAATGCTTTGGACGTATTTCAACTCCATCGCATTATTGATCGGATTCGAACTGAATGCAAGCATTGAGGATGCTAAACTCCGCGAAATTGCACTCAACAAGCGTTCTCTTCATATTTCACTTGAAGACGAAATTGAAAAAGGCAGTCAATCATGAAGAAACTCTTACCTGTACTGATTCTGTTGATTGCCCAAACTGCTTTCGGACAGTATAATCCACTTTCTCCACCCAACACATTTCGCTCAGCGGACAATCCTTTGTATTGGAAAAATCGTGCGCCAAGCACCGATTACTGGCAGCAAGACGTGCATTACCGCATTGCGGCCAATGTGGACGAGCAGACCGACATTATCTCTGCCAAAATGGAGTTGAGTTATTGGAACAATTCGCCCGATACGCTTTATGAGGTTTTCTTCCATTTATATCAGAATGCTTTTCAGCCAAATTCTTACGCAGATAAGAACGACCAAGCGAAAGGCACGAAAAACCATTTTGGGAAGTACGAGAAGGCTGGGAAAGGAACGGAAGTCCTCTCGCTGACCATGAACGGCAAAGATGTTCAGCAAGAATTGGACAATACGATCCTGCGCATCATTCCGAACGAACCAATACTTCCCAATTCAAAAACGGAATTCAAAATTGAATTCAAAACCTACTTCGATCAAGGTTCGATGGGACGTAGGATGAAGCTTTTCTCATCAGGAGAATTCACGCATTATGATGGCGTGCATTGGTATCCGCGCATTTCGGTTTACGATAGAAAATTCGGTTGGACAACAGATCAACATCTTGGTAGTGAGTTTTATGGAGATTTCGGAACCTTTGATGTAGCGCTCACTTTTGCAAGCAATTATGTGGTTGGAGCAACGGGTTTTCTGCTCAATCGAAATACGGTTCTTCCACAGGAACTCCGCCAGAAACTGGACGTGAAGAATTTTGCTGGTAAACCTTGGGATGAAGCTGCTTCCGTCATCATTCCATACGATAGCACTGAGCACAAAACATGGATCTATCATGCAGAGAACGTGCACGATTTTGCCTTTACAGCTGACCCGAATTACCGTATTGGCGAAGCTGAATGGAATGGCGTCAAATGCTATTCACTGGCGCAAGAAGGTCATGCTTCGGGTTGGCAGAATGCTGCAGAATACACCGCCAAGACCATTCAGGTTTTCTCTGAAGGAATTGGCATGTATCAATATCACAAAATGATTGTTGCCGATGCAGAAGACGGCATGGAATATCCGATGCTTACCTTGGATGGAGGAAGTGATCCTGACTACCGCGGATTGCTTGTTCACGAAGTAGGACACAACTGGTTTTTCGGTCAAGTTGGCAACAACGAAACCTATCGCGCAGCCTTGGATGAGGGATTTACCCAATATCTGACCGCCTACGGAATGCGCAAAATTGATGGCGACACCGTTATTGAAGAACCTTCAAAAAATTGGTACAGACGAAGATTTGAGAAAGAACGACTGGTTATGGACGATGAGATCTACTATGGTTTCATGAACAGCGCCATGCAGTTTCTTGACCCGCACTTGAATACGCATTCCGATCAATTTGATGATTACAGACACGGTTACGGCCACGTTTATTACAAAACAGCCACCATGCTCTACAATCTCGAATACGTTCTGGGCGATACGCTTTTTGCTAACGCAATGAAGCATTATTTCAATGAGTGGCGCTTCTGTCATCCGTACTTTGAAGATTTTAGGAATTCCATCATCCACTACACCAAAGTAGACCTTAACTGGTTCTTTGACCAATGGTTAGAAACCGACAAGCGCATCGATTATGCGATTGCTGGTATACGCAGATCGGATGAGCCAGGGAAATTCATGGTGAAATTCAAACGGAAAGGAGACTTGCAGATGCCACTCGATTTTGAGGTGACGGATCAAAACGACAGCATCCACCGATTCCACATTCCGAACACATGGTTCAGTAAAGAAACCGATGCCACAGTGCTTCCAAAATGGACAGGTTTCAATGAATTGAATAAGACGTATGAGGTGGCTATTTCCATTCTGGAAGGAATAAAACGTGTCGACATAGACCCAACATACCGGTTGGCAGACATAAACATGCTTGATAATTCTTCTGCCTCAGCGATAGAATTCGAATTCGACCATCAATTGTACGGTCGGCCTGATTGGAAAAAATATGAGGTCTTTGCACGACCTGACTTTTGGTACAATGGTTATGATGGCATCAAATTCGGAATTCACCTCAACGGAAGCCATTTCAACCTCAATCATAAATTCAATCTGTACCTCTGGGCAAATTCCGGATTGGCACAATGGGATATTCCAAGCAATGTTAGCGTGAACGAATTCATGCCGATTTCCGTGCTTTTCGATTACAAAACCTCCTTGGCCCGTTATTGGAAAAACAGCTCAGTAGATGTTGCGGCTCGGATTCTTGATGGACTGTACAACGCGGAATTTGGCTTCGAAAAGCAGAATAAAAAGCGCACAACCACCTTCCGATTGTATTTCCGCTCTCTTTATCGACAGAGAGACCGCGATATCGCGTACTTGCTGAATCGCGATACCTGGAATGCAGACATGTGGAATAACTCGTTCAATCTAGATATCAAGCATGTTTATCGTTATGGTTCTGGAAATGGAGAGTTGAAAATCGGTCTCCGAAGCAGTTCGCTTGGCAGCGATTACGACTTTCATCAACTGAAATTGGAAGCCAAGAATACCACGCAACTTTGGCACTTGATTCTCAAAACACGCATGTTTGCGCAGCTTGGAACTGGCAGTAATTGGGCGCCCGAATCGCAATTGTATGTAGGCGGAGCCAATCCAGAGGAAATGATGTACAACAAATACATGCGCTCATCTGGAATACTGCCTTCTGATTGGGCCACATTCCGCGAAACCTCCAACCATTTACAATACGGTGGTGGATTGAATTTGCGAGGATATGTCGGCTATTTGGCACCAGAAAATGTAGGAGACGGAGTGGTGCTCGCCTACGCTGGAAACAGCGGAGCTTCCATCAATGCAGAATTGGAATTTGATGAGATTTTTGGTCTACGTCCAAATTGGACCAGAAGATGGCTGGACATCGACATGTATATTTTTGGAGATCTTGGATTCATCAACACGAACCGACCAGGAGAAAAATTGGCCTTTGCTAAGCCACGAGCTGACGCAGGGTTAGGCGCAGCACTCACCATTAAAAAATGGGGATTATTGAATAAAGTGAAACCGCTAACCATCCGATTTGATATGCCATTGTTCTTAAATCGAAGCCCAGCGTTAGATCCTGAACCTTGGGCTTTCCGATGGATGCTGGGAATCAGCAGAGCTTTTTAACTTCATTGTCTAAAATCAACTTTTATGAAAAGACCAATTTCACTTTGTCTCGTTTTCAGCTTTTTCGTCATTCAATCATTTGCTCAGGGCGTTACGCCAATCGGCAAATGGAAAACGGTAGATGACAATACCGGAAAAACCAAATCGGTTGTAGAGATCTACGAGAAAGGCGGGAAACTTTTCGGGAAAGTGTTGCAGCTCTTCGACCCTGAAAAACCCGATCCAAAATGCGAGGAATGTGCTGCAGATGATCCGCGCCACATGAAACCAATTGTTGGACTGGAGATCATCAGAAATTTGACGAAAGACGGCTCAGAATATGCGCATGGTGATATTCTTGACCCTGAAAATGGAAAGGTTTATAAGTGCAAGATCTGGGTTGAAGAAGGAAAACTGATGGTTCGCGGTTACATTTCTTTCCTTTATCGTACACAAACGTGGTTACCTGCTGATTAAGGTCTTGGACTTTAGAATCCCTTCTAAACCGACAGAAACAAAAAAGCCCGCTCAAATTTTGAGCGGGCTTTTTCACTATTCGACCTATTAGATCTTATTTCTTGTCTGCTCTTTCGTCAGAAACAGTAAGCTTTTTTCTTCCTTTTGCTCTTCGGGCCGCAAGAACGTTACGTCCGTTTGCTGAAGCCATTCTGCTACGGAATCCGTGCTTGTTGCTTCTCTTTCTTCTTGATGGCTGAAATGTTCTTTTCATAACTCCGACTTATTTGGGCGTGCAAAGATAGACTTCGTTTTAATTTGTGCAAACATATCTTCCGCAAAATAGTTTCATTCAAATAACTTTGCAGCGCAAATATGGCTAGAAGAGATAGATTAGACACAGAAGACCTTCCGAAAGTGAAGGTTTCGGGCGAGAGTATTAAGAAGATTTCTCGGCTTTTCCGCTACTTCAAACCACATCGTTTCAAATACTACTTAGGACTTTTCTTCCTATTTCTGACTGGAATCACTGCGTTGATCTTCCCGAAATTGATCGGAGACATGGTAGATACGGCAGAAGAAGCCATGTTGGCAGACATTGATAGGATTGCCCTCTTCCTATTGGTCGTATTCGTATTTCAGGCCATTTTCTCCTTCTTCCGCATTTACCTTTTTGTAAATGTGACCGAACACGTGCTTGCGGACCTTAGAAAAGACACATATAATAAGTTGATCAGACTCCCGATGTCGTACTTCTCTCAAAACCGTGTTGGAGAGATGAACAGCCGAATAGCTACTGACATCAATATGCTTTCGGACACATTTACAACGGTTGTTGCTGAGTTTCTTCGGCAGTCAATGCTGATAGTTGGTGGAATTGCATTCTTGGCTTACACTTCGGTGGAGTTAACGATGGTGATGCTTGGTGTTGTTCCGTTAGTGGCCGTTTTTGCCGTTGTTTTTGGACGGATCATTCGAAGAATTTCGAAAGAAACTCAAGATAGAATTGCACAATCGAACACGATTGTTGAAGAAACACTGGCAGGAATCACAAACGTAAAATCCTTCGCCAACGAGATGTACGAAAGTGCGCGCTACGCGAAAAGCACAACAGCCATCATCGAAAAAGCGCTTCAAGGAGCAAAAGCGCGAGGATTTTTTGCTTCGTTCATCATCTTCTGTCTTTTCGGTTCCATTGTAGGTGTGATCTGGTATGGAGCGCGTTTAGTGAATCAAGATATTGCCCGATTAGCTGCTGACCCTTCAATCCCAGAAAGTGATTTATTTACAATTGGCCAGTTACTGCAATTCGTTCTCTATTCGGTTTTCGTAGGAGCTTCTATTGGTGGAATTGCCGAAATGTATGCGCAAATTCAGAAAGCAATTGGTGCTGCCGAGCGAATTTTGGAGATCATGGATGAAGACCCTGAACCATATGAATCTGCAAAACCAGTTAATATTTCGGCCATTTCGGGTTCGCTGAAATTCGACAATGTTCAATTCACCTACCCAAGTCGTCCAGATATTTCTGTACTGAATGGGGTAAGTTTTGATGCAAAACAAGGCGAGACAATTGCGTTGGTCGGCCCTTCCGGATCTGGAAAATCGACCATTGCATCGTTGGTTCTTCGGTTTTACGATCCCGTTTCTGGAAGCATCACCATAGATGGAATTGACACGAGCGAAATGGGCTTAGAGTTTTTGAGAAATCAAATGGCCATTGTTCCGCAAGACGTGATTTTGTTCGGAGGAACGATTCGTGAGAACATTGAATACGGAAAACCTGGCGCATCTCTGAAAGAGATTGAGGAAGCTGCTAAAAAAGCCAATGCTCACATTTTCGTAGACAGTTTCCCTGAAAAATATGACACGGTTGTAGGCGAACGCGGCATTCAGCTTTCTGGTGGTCAGCGGCAGCGAATTGCCATTGCGCGAGCGGTTTTGAAAGACCCACGGATTCTGATCTTGGATGAGGCCACAAGTTCTTTGGATTCAGAATCTGAACGTTTGGTTCAGGAAGCGTTGGACAAACTGATGGTAGGTAGAACCTCGCTTGTAATTGCTCATAGACTTTCAACTATCCGCAAGGCAGACCGAATTCTAGTTTTGGATAAAGGTTCCATTTCTGAAAATGGCCGACACGAGGAACTTCTTACGAAGGAAGGAGGACTTTACAGAGGTTTGCTAGAGCTGCAAATGCAAGCTTAGAATTTCTCGACCCAAACCACCATTTTAGTTTCGAAGAATTCTTCTTCAAACATATCGCTGATGTTGTAAAGGTTCGCCTTCACTTTGGCGGCAATGATTTCTTCGGTCAGGTCGCCACCTTTTAGACAGAAGAGGCCTTTAACAGATTTCTTGCTTTTAGCATCCAATTTACCAACGAGCCAATGTTTCAGTTGTGCCATAGGTGCAACTGCTCGCGTCACAATCACATCGTATTTCTCTCTGCCCTGCTCCATTCTTGCCTGCTGAGCTTTGACGTTTTTCAACCCAATAGCCTCAGCCACTCCATTGGCAACCTTGATCTTCTTACCTATACTATCTACCAACAGGAATTGACATTCTGGAAACAAAATTGCCAACGGAATTCCTGGAAATCCACCACCAGTTCCAACATCAAGAATCTTCGTTCCATCTTCAAAATCGACAACAGAGGCAATGGCCAACGAGTGAAGAACGTGACGTTCGTAAAAGAGATGAAAATCCTTTCTGGAAACCACATTTATCTGCGTGTTCCACTCAAAATATGCATCGTATAAAGCAGCAAATTGCTGCTTCTGCACATCGGTCAGGTTTCCAAAATACTTGAGTATGATCTCCCAAGAAATAGGAGTAGAATCGTCTGGATTCAAATCTTCTCCTTGCTGTTTTTGAGAATATTGTAAAGGAATTCGCGTGCTCGGAACAACTGTGCTTTCACCGTTCCCAGCGGAAGATCGAGTTCCTGCGCAATTTCCTCGTAAGAGTATTCTTTGAAATAGCGAAGCTCCACCAAGGTTCTGTAGCGCGGTTTCAGTTTCTCAACAACGCCATGCATCAGAATCTTCTTCTGTTCCTTTATGTAGGCTTCTTCAGGATCAAGCGTTCCAGATGGAACATCCATGGTCATTTCGCCTCCATCGTGGCCTTCCATGGGCTTATCCAAAGAAAGAAGGTTTTTCTTTTTCTTACGGATGAAATCGATGCAATTATTGGATGCGATCTTGAACAACCACGTACTGAATGCGTAATTGGGTGTGTACTGATGAAGCTTATTGAAGGCTTTTCCAAAAGCCTCAATGGTAAGATCGTCAGCATCATCTCTGTTGTTGACCATCTTCAATAACATGAAATAGATGCTATCGCGATACCGATCCATCAGCTGGGCATACGCCTTCTGATCGCCACTATCGATTGCCGCTCTTACGAGTCGGTAATCTAACATTGCTTTATCTGATAGGTCTGGATTTACTTCTACCTCCATCTAATGGGTGGTTTTATTCGGTTTGAAATGGCAACTGCGGTATTGAAAAAAGGTGTGAACAAATCGCCTAGTAGCGAAAATAACAAAAGATCATGCTCTTCCAAGAGCCGCGCCACCACACTTATGATCGACAAATGAACAAGCCATTTGATGGTAATTCCACATAGCGCCAACCAATACAATGTTTCAGTCGATAGAACCCCAAAAAATGACAGATAAAAGAGTAGATGCGAAAGCGTGAATATTCCTAAAAATAATTTGGACGAAGCCTTATAAAAACTCCCAGTTGATAGATGTCGCCTCTTTTGTCGCCACCAAGCAGAAAAATTTTCGGAAGGAATAGAAAGTGTATGCGACTCTTTTCTGATCTCGATGGCCGTGTTCTTTCCAGTAGAAACCTCATTCACTAACAGATCGTCATCTCCAGAAGCAACATGTCGATGTTTGATGAAACCTTTGGTCTGAAAGAACAGGTCTTTCCGATAGGCCAAGTTTCGTCCAACACCCATATACGGAAGTCCTGCGAGCGCATACGACAGATATTGCATGGCAATATGAAGCGCTTCATAGCGATAGAACTTATTGAAAATGCCTGGCTTCTTCTCAAAACCTCCATAGCCGAGTACAAGCATTTTTTCCTCTTTCAATCCTTCGGCCATAGAACGCAACCAATGCTTCGATTTAGGCCAGCAATCGGCATCCGTAAAAACCAGATTCTCGTATTTGGCGCCTTTAATACCAATGGAAATAGCAAACTTCTTACCTCGCATTTTGGCATTTTCCCTACTTAGGTTAATGACACGCAAATGCGAATAGCGCTGCTGCCAAGATTGGAGCAACAGATCTGTCTCATCCAAAGAATGGTCGTTTACAACGATCACTTCGAATTCGGGATATTCCTGTTCAAGTACGGATTGAAGGTTCTTTTTGAGGTTATCTTCCTCGTTCCAAGCACAGATAATGACAGAAACAGGCTCAGGATTTCCCACCGTTTTGCTCGGTTTATGAAAGGCCAATCGGGCAAAAAAGAAGGCGTAATAGAAAAGCTGAACAGCCAATGAGCTTATGAACACACCCACAACTACAAGCTGCCAGGTCGGAAGGGTTTGAAAATCGGAGAGGTTCATGCTTGCGTGGCGCAAAACTAACCAACGGCTGAAGGGCATTTAAGTACATTTGGGCGATTTTATGAACATGGGACTGAAGTTCAAACTGACACATACGGATGCGGGGTCAAAAGCCCGAAGAGGGCAGATCACAACGGATCATGGAACCATTGAAACACCCATCTTCATGCCTGTGGGCACGCTGGGAACGGTGAAGGGAATCCATCAGCAGGAATTGGTGAACGAAGTGAAAGCCGAAGTCATTCTTGGCAATACCTATCATCTTTATCTACGACCGGGAACGGAAATTCTGGAAGAGGCCGGAGGTCTTCACAAATTCATGAATTGGAAAAAACCGATCCTGACCGATAGCGGTGGTTATCAGGTGTACTCCTTGGCGCACAAGAGGAAGATCACCGAAGAAGGCGTCACGTTTGCCTCGCATATCGATGGATCGAAGCATTTTTTCAGTCCAGAAACTTCGATGAACATTCAGCGAAGCATCGGTGCCGATATCATTATGGCCTTTGACGAATGCACGCCATATCCGTGCGATTACAACTACGCAAAGGATTCGATGCACATGACGCACCGATGGCTGAAACGATGCTGTGAGCACGTAGATGCGGGCCAACCGCTTTACGGTCATCATCAATCGCTATTCCCTATTGTTCAAGGCTCGACCTATAAGGATCTTCGGATTGAAAGCGCTGAGAAAATTGCCTCATTTGAGCGTGAAGGAAATGCCATTGGCGGATTGAGCGTTGGCGAACCAGACGAAGAAATGTACGCCATGACAGAAGTTGTTTGCGATATCCTTCCGAAAGACAAACCGCGTTATCTGATGGGCGTTGGCACACCAGCCAATCTGTTAGAAAACATTGCGCTTGGCATAGACATGTTCGATTGCGTTTTACCTACTAGAAACGCTCGCCACGGATTGATCTATACTTGGGATGGCATCATCAACATAAAAAACAAGAAGTGGGAACGCGATTTTTCTCCTTTGGATGCAAAGGGAACAAGCTCGGTAGATAGCATGTACAACCGAGCATATGTTCGCCACTTGTTCGCATGCAGCGAATTGCTTGGACCGCAAATAACCAGCATACACAATTTGGCGTTCTATTTGGAGTTGATGCGCCAGGCACGGTTACACATAGAAGCTGGCGATTTCAGCGCATGGAAAGACCAGACCGTTCCAAAACTCCTTACACGACTCTAAGCAACGGTGTTTACCCGAATAGACAGATACATTCTGAAGCAGTTCCTAGGAACGTTCGTGTTCACCATTGGGCTGATCATTAGCATCACCATTGTATTTGATCTTTCTGAAAAGATTGACAATTTCATAGAACACGACCTCTCGTTCTACACGGTTTTCTCTGAGTATTACATCTTCTTCATCCCCTACTTTGCCAATCTTTTCAGTCCGCTTTTCATTTTTGTGGCCGTTATTCTGTTCACATCCAGAATGGCGTATCGTTCGGAGATTGTAGCCATTCTAAGCGCAGGAGTCAGTTTTTATAGATTGATGGTTCCTTATCTTTTGGGCGCAACGGTTCTTGCTATTGTAAGCTTGGGACTGAACCATTTCATCATTCCGAAAGCGAACGAACAGCGGATACTTTTCGAGAATACTTACATCAACAGACCATGGAAATTCTACGGCCGAAATCAGCATTACCAGATTGAACCCGGAACCTTCATTTACTTCGATTCTTACAGTGCCGAACGAATGACCGGATACAAATTCGCACTCGAAAAGTTTGAGGATGGTAAACTCACCTACAAATTGATCTCTGACCATATCGTTTTCGACACGACCATACAGAAATGGAGCGTGAAGAAATATTACGAACGCACATTTGATGGATTGCAGGAGAAAATCCGACAGTCCGAGCAATTGGACACCGTTTTTCCATTCGAACCAAAAGATTTCGGCCAGCAATTGAAAATTGTGGAAGCCATGGATTATTGGCAATTGAACGACTTTATCAAAACGGAAGAAATGCGCGGTTCCGATTATGTCGATTTCTTTAAAGTGGAAAAGGAGAAACGAACTGCCATGCCATTTGCTGCTTTCATCCTAACCATCATTGGCGTGAGTTTGGCCAGCCGAAAAGTACGTGGCGGCATCGGCATGCACATCGGCCTTGGTCTACTTCTCAGCTTCTCCTACATCCTTTTCATGCAGGTCTCGCAGACCTTTGCCATTGAAGGAAGTATGCCTGTTCGCTTGGCTGTTTGGGTTCCCAATATCATGTACCTGATATTGGGATTGGTGATGCTTTATAAGGCTCCGAAATAATGATCCGATTTATTGCGTCTCTACTTCTTTGGCTTATCCGAAACCTTCATTGTAATGGCGGCATTCATCACTTCCACATCAGAAGTGTCTCGAACAGAAACGTGACAGATCACTTCATCGCAGGTTTCCCAATTGACTGAACTCAGGTCGCAAGTGGCGGTGAGATTAGTCATCGCTTTTTTCACATAATTCACAGTCATTCCAACCGGAATCCATCTGCGATGCTTCGGAATGGAAGCTTCCATCAGAATGCCGCCAGTGAACTCACACAAATTGCACATGGCAATGGCATGCACGGTTTTCAAGTGATTATGAACCGCTGGTCGCTTCTTCATGGAAGCCTTCATGTAATTGGGCCGAAGCTCAATTACTCGTGGTTTAATAGTAGTGAAGTACGGAGCAAATCGAGCAAGAAAACCGGAGAAAATGCGGTTTCCGAATGGTACTTTCTTGAGTTTTGTTTGTAGGTCGAGGATGCGGTTTCCCATTTATTCAGTCTGTTTTAAATCCAATGTTTTGTAATTCCGACCAAAAGGTAGGAAAGCTTTTTTCCACTACTTCAGGATTTTCAATTTCAGTTCTCATTACTGTTGAAAGAACCGCAGCACTCATCGCCATTCGGTGATCATTGTATGTATTGATGACAGCGGTTTCAGCAGAAATTGAACCCGAAACGGTCAACGAATCTCCGCGGATAGCTACATATACCCCCAGTTTTTTCAACTCCCACTTAAGCGCTTTCAACCGGTCTGTTTCTTTGAACCTAAGGTTGTCCAAACCGGTAAGCGCCAATGACTTTCCAAGAGTTACGGCAAGAAACGCAAATGTCTGCGCGAGGTCCGGGTTGTGGGTAAAATCAATGCTTTTAGGGAAATCGACTACTTCAATAGAAGAAATCTCAACTCCATTTTCCTTCTGAACCGATGTTACGCCCATTCCCAAAAACCATTCTTTCAGTATTGAATCGCCCTGAGAAGAATTGAGCTTCAACCCTTTCAGCAGGAATTTTGAATTTGGTCTTGCTGCGGCAAGTGCGTAGAAATAAGACGCTGCGCTCCAGTCTGCCTCCACATCCAAGTTCGAAATCTGATAATTCCCTGCTGCTATATCTACGGTATTTCCTTGAAATTGAACTTCAATCCCGGACTGACGCATGCAATCGGCCGTAAGTTCAATGTAAGGTCGTGAAAGCACTTTCCCATCGAGTAGAATAGTGAGTCCGTCCTTCATTCTTGGAGCAATCATCATCAAAGCCGAAACGAACTGACTACTTACGGAAGCGGAGATTTCAACTTTTCCTCCTTTAAGCTTCTTTCCAACGATTTTCAACGGTGGAAAACCATCGTTTTCAACATAGTCGATGACCGAACCAAGTTCGCGAAGCACCGTTACCAATTCGGAAATCGGTCGTTGTTTCATTCGTTCATCGCCTGTAAGCACAACGCTTTTTCCTTCTTGCGCAGAATAATAAGCAGTGAGAAATCGCATGGCCGTTCCTGCCATTCCGATGTTGATTTTATCGGAATTTGAACTCAATGCATCGCGCAACACTTTCACATCCTCTGGAAGCGAATTCGGAAGTTTTACATCTTTTCCTGCAAGCGCTGCAATAATCTGATAACGATTGGCAATGCTTTTCGAAATCGGAAGTTCCACTTCTCCCGTCAACGGTCCATTTGGCACAAGCAATTTCATGACCGCGTTGAGTAGAAATGGAACGCTTGGTCCAACAATTCTTCCGAAACAAATTGATCGGTCACTGCATCGCCAATGGCTCGTAGCAGCACAAATTGAACCTGTCCATCGCGATTCTTCTTATCGTAGATGAGTAATTTCTTGACGGATATCCAGTCGATTTCCGAGATAGAAATTTTTGAAAAAATCGAATCAATTGCTGTGCAAATTGAATTCAACTCCACATTAGAAAGACCTGCTACTTTGTGCGAAATCCAAGATTCCAAAATCATACCTGCCGCAATGGCTTCACCATGCAAAACGGATTTATCAGTTTCCAAAAAATGACTTTCAATGGCATGTCCAACCGTATGCCCGAAGTTCAGTTTCTTGCGTTCGCCCGTCTCAAACTCATCGCGCTTTACAACATCCAACTTCACCTGCACCGAGCGAGATATCAGCTCGTCTTCATTGGCATCCATCAGATTGAGAATGGAACTATCTGAAATGAAGGCGTGCTTCAACACTTCCGCCAAGCCATTTCGGTATTGGCGCGCTGGCAACGTCTTCAAAAAATTGGAATCAATGAGAACGGCTTCAGGCTGAGTAAAAGTTCCAACCATGTTCTTCAAACCACCAAAATCGACTCCCGTTTTTCCTCCAATGGCCGCATCGACCATTCCCAAAAGCGAAGTGGGAATATTTACAAATCGGATTCCTCGCATGAACGTGGAAGCCGTAAAACCACCAAGATCGGTAACCACACCGCCACCGATATTTAGCAAAATTGTATTGCGATCGGCACCGAATTCGGTAAGTTGATACCAGACCATTTCGCAGGTTTTCAGCGTTTTATGCTGCTCACCAGCTTCCATTTGAATGATGGGTAATTCAGCCGTTTTCGGGCACGCCACATGCAGATATTCAAAACATTGATCCGTGTTGGAATCGCAAAGAATGATTGCCTTCTCGTTTGCCAACAGATCCGTCAGAAAACGCCACGCTTGCTCTCTGAACAGCACTGGACTCATGCGTTTTTGGATTTGGATGAATTCATTACTTGCGTTTGTTGCTGAATGCTTTCCTCATGGATCGCTTCCAAAAACTTGTGCAAAAATTTCAATGAAAGGTCTTTCCCTTGAACGTGCGCTTCGCGATCGTGGAGAATTTCATTCCAACGCTGATGCTGCAAAATGGTGATGTTGTGCTCGCGCTTGTATTCGCCAATGCTGCGAGAAACGGATAATCGCTCAACGAGTAGATCAAGAATGTCTCGATCAAGTCCATCAATGGTGGCGCGAAGCTGCTCCAATTTAGCCTTCACTTCAAGATCGAGCGAATTGGGATTTCGCCAAACCAATTCAGACAGAATTCTTTCCAATTCCTGTGGCGTGACCTGCTGATCGGCATCGCTCCAAGCTTTAATTGGGTCTCGATGGGTTTCCAGCATCAAACCATCCATGTTCAGGTCGATGGCTTTCTGCGCCACTTCCGACAATAATTCTCTGTTTCCGCAAATATGACTCGGGTCGCAAATGATCGGCAATTCGGGCATTCTACGCTTCAATTCAATCGGAATATTCCAATTGGGACTGTTGCGAAAAGGCGATTTTTGAAATGTTGAAAACCCGCGATGAATGGCTCCCAATTTGGTTAACCCGACAGATTGTAGGCGTTCAATAGCTCCAATCCACAACTCAACATCGGGATTCACGGGATTCTTCACCAAAACGGGAACGTTTGTTCCTTTCAACGCATCGGCAATTTCTTGCACCATAAATGGATTTACTGTTGTCCGTGCTCCGATCCAAAGCACATCCACACCGCCCTTCAGCGCCATTTCAACATGCAATGTATTTGCAACTTCAACCGAAATCGGCTTCCCGATCTTTTCGCCTGCCTCCTTCAACCACGCAATTCCCTCTTCTCCTACTCCTTCAAAATTCCCTGGACGCGTACGTGGTTTCCAGACGCCTGCTCGAAGCAGATCAACGTTTAGATTCTTCAATCCGTCAGCCGTTTCCAACACTTGCTCGCGCGTTTCTGCACTGCAAGGCCCAGCAATCACAAACGGTCGGTGTTTTCTTCTGAATTCCATCAACCGTTCTGTTGCGTTCTGTTTCTCAAATAATGATCTGCAAGCACGATTGCGGCCATCGCTTCTACAATCGGCACTGCGCGCGGAACAACACACGGATCGTGGCGACCTTTTCCCTCTAAGGTTACTTCGTTGCCATCAGAATTGACACTCAATTGCGACTGCATAATGGTGGCCACAGGTTTGAAGGCCACGTTGAATGTGATGTCCATCCCATTGGAAATGCCTCCTTGAATTCCTCCGCTATGGTTTGTACTGGTATTGATTTTCCCTCCTTCAGAAGTAAAAATATCGTTGTGTTCGGAACCTCGCATTTTGGTGGAAGCGAATCCAGAACCGATTTCAAATCCCTTCACAGCATTTATGCTCAACATGGCTTTACCAAGATCAGCATGAAGCTTATCGAAGACTGGTTCGCCCAAACCTGCGGGGACATTTCGTACCACACACCGGATGATTCCGCCCACAGTATCTCCCTCTTTTCGAACCGAATCGATGAGTTTTTCCATTTCGGACGATGCTTTTTCATCTGGGCAACGGACGAGACTTTTCTCCACATCATTCAAAGAAACTGTTTGATCATTGACCGTTGCACGAACATCGGCAACCGAAGAAACGTAGGCAACAATCTCAATTCCCGCTTGCTGAAGTAGCATTTTAGCAAAGGCGCAAGCCACCACACGCGCAGCAGTTTCTCTAGCCGATGAGCGCCCACCACCTCGATGGTCGCGATGGCCATATTTTGCCTCGTACGTGAAATCAGCATGCGATGGACGGAAGGTTTTTTCGAGATGCGCATAATCTTTGGAACGCGCATCTGAGTTCGGAATTGTGACGGCAATTGGCGTTCCGAGCGATTTCCCTTCAAAAACACCTGAAAGAATCTGAAATTCCTCCGTTTCCTTGCGTTGCGAAGTCAGCTTGGATTGTCCTGGCCGTCTTCGCTGTAGGTCCTGATGAATCAACGCTTCATTCACTTCGATTCCCGCAGGAAATCCATCGATGACCACGCCAATACTTGGCCCATGGCTTTCGCCAAACGTGGTGATTTGAAACAATTTTCCGAATGTGTTTCCAGCCATAGCGTTGCAAAGGTACTAAGCCCAAAGCGGCTTCCTTACATTTGTGCCAACCACAACACGAATAGAATGTTCCGACTTCTCGTCTTCAGTTTATTGTTCAGCTCAATTTCATCGTCTGCTCAACAGCTCGAGGCTGGTTTTGGCTGTAGAATGAACAAACAGCACAACCTTGCTACTACGGCTGCTGCGGCAACGAACAGCGAAGACAGCGTTCATATTCAGCATTACGATATTCGCATCGATTCGTTGAATTTTGGTCAACAACAGATCTGGGGCGTCACGCAACTTACGATTGAATCGAAAGTAGACGGACTTTCAGTACTGCGTCTTTCGCTCGATGGATTTGTGGTTGATTCGGTTTTAGATGGAAATGGTCAGGCGATAAGCCATTCTTACGATAATTTGAATCTTGCCATCACGCTGCCAAATACACTGAATCTTGCCGAAACCGACACCGTTACAGTCGTTTATCATGGTAATCCGGCAGAAGATAATTCGTGGGGTGGATTTTACTGGAATGGTAGCAGCTATGCATTCAATATGGGTGTCGGATTTGACGAAGATCCGCACGTTTTCGGTCGAGCTTGGTTTCCCTGTCTCGATGTCTTCACCGATCGTGCAACCTATGATTTTCACATACGAACCGTAGGCGATTATCAAGCATTTTGCAATGGCGAATTGACGCAGGTTGAAGATCATGGCAATGGAACGAGAACATTCCATTGGGAATTACTCGAAAACATCCCCACTTATTTGGCTTCGATGGCAGTGGCAGAATATCATTTCCTCGAACGAACCTATTCTGGAATTCCAACCGTTTGGGCCGCATTGCCGCAGGATACGGTAAGTGTATTGAATACGTTCTTGCATTTGCCAGAAGCGTTGGATGCCTTCATTTCGTCTTACGGACCATATCGATGGAATAAGGTTGGTTATGCATTGGTTCCCTTCAATGCTGGCGCGATGGAACATGCATCAAGCATTCACATCGGTAAACCGTTCGTGAACGGCTCATTGACCTACGAAACACTCTGGGCGCACGAGCTTTCGCACATGTGGTGGGGCGATCTGGTCACATGCAAGAATCAGGAAAACATGTGGTTGAACGAAGGCTTTGCTTCGTATTCTGAAGCATTGTTCACTGAGGCCGTTTATGGTGTTGATGCATACAAGGATTGGATCCGCGAAAATCACCGAAAAGTGTTGCAGTTCTCCCATATTTCTGATGGCGCATACTATGCGATGAATGCGATTCCAGGAAACGTAACTTACGGAAGTACTGTTTACGACAAGGGCCCAGAAGTGATCCACACATTGAGGAATTTCATGGGTGATGAACTGTTTTTCGCAGCATGCAACCACTACATGGATTCATTGGCCTTTGGCAATGCAGATAGCTATGACCTTCGTGATGTTTTTGCGGCTTCTTCCGGTCTCGACCTCGAACCGTTCTTTGACGGTTGGGTTTTCCAACCTGGGTTTCCGCATTTTCAAATAGATAGCTACACCGTAACTCCAATCCAAAATTCTTATGAAGTAGAAGTGCATCTTCGGCAAAAACAACGGGCCAACAGCCATATTTACGGAATGAACATTCCCATCAACCTAAGTAATGGAACTGATAATGTTGATCAGGTCGTTCAAATGAATGAAGAAACGCAGAATTTCACAATCACCTGTCCATTCGAACCAAGTATGGTAACAATTGACAGATGGGAACAGATGAGCGATGCCGTTGCTGATTTTGAAATGGATCTATCAACCACTGGAAATCACACCTTCAACCAAACCAATGTTTCGGTTGATGTGCAAAATGTAGGAACGGAAACGAGTATTGTCCGAATTGAAGACCATTTTGTTCAACCAGATGGATTCATTGGAGTAAACCCAGGAATCGCGATTAATCCTTATCACTACTGGTCTGTTGATGGCGTTTTTGCTCAAGGATTTGCCGCTGAGGCAACTTTCAAATACAATGGCTCCAACAATACGAGCCAAGGGTATATGGACAATGACCTTATAATCGAAACGGAAGACAGTCTGGTTTTCCTGTATCGTGCTGGTGTTGGCTCCGAATGGCATGAAGTGAATGGTTATGAATTATTGACAGGTGTATCAGTAACCAACAAACTTGGCACTGTTCATATTGACACGCTCAAGAAAGGTGAGTATGTGCTAGGACGGAAAGACTTTACCGCTGGCATTGATGTACCGAAGCACAACAAGGAATCGGCCTTTGTCTATCCAAACCCGAACTCAGGCGTTTTCAACCTAATTCTTCCGGAAGGAAGATGGGATTTAGAACTATTTGATGTTTCAGGAAAGCGCATTGCAAATTGGAACGTAACCAATGGACAGGAAATCAGGACAAACAATCTGGCGAATGGCCAATATTTGATCAGCGCCACAAAAGGAAACCAGCGCATTTCTCAGTCACTGATCATTCAGTAGATTTCTTCGGAAACCAAGGAATAAACGCACTGGTTGTCGCAATGTAATCCGCGTACTTCGGATTGCCTTTATACTTCTTTTCGAGCAACGCCACGCCCGAAACTTTCACCAAAAAGAAGTGCATGACGGCTGGTCCAATGGCCGCGATGTACCAATAAGGCGACATCAGCGCCAAGAGGAAAACGCCCCACCATTGCGTTGCATCACCAAAGTAATTTGGGTGTCGCGTGTACTTCCAAACGCCTTGACGCATCACAATTCCTTTATTGGCAGGGTTTGCCTTAAACTGCTTCATTTGGTAGTCCCCCATAGCTTCAAAGTAGAAACCTATCGCCCAAACAAGGATTCCTAAATAGACGTTCCAAGTCAATTCAAGCGGTTGCGAGAATAGCACGTACAGTGGAGATGCTACAATCAGCATAATTGCTCCTTGGAGCATAAATACTTGAAAGAAAGCACGAATGACCACATTCTTCCCCCATTCTTCGCGCCACTGCGCGTAGCGGTAATCTTCTCCATTGCCCTTGTTACGTCCGTAGATATATCCAGCCAAACGCAAGCCCCAAATTGCAATGAGGGACACTCCGATCCATTGCGCAGTTGTTTGTTCAGATTGCAGAAAGCTAGAAACGGCAATCAGTACGAAGCCGATTCCCCAGCCAATGTCAACAATGCTGTTGTCTTTCAATCGCTGCGCGATGAGAAACATCACCACCATGAAGACGAAAACGATAAGTGCGGAATTTTGAAGGAGTAGCCAGTTCATGAAGTATGAACAACGAATTGGCTTATTTGATGTGGAAATCCATCATTTTTTTGCCTTCAATAAAGGCTTCGAGATGGTCTCCTGCATTCAGTTTTCCCACCCCGGCAGGCGTTCCTGTAAACACAACATCTCCTATTTTGAACATGAAGTACTTAGAAGCCTCCGCAATGATCTGATTCACATTGAAGATCATATCGCCAGTAAATCCTTTCTGAACCACTTTTCCGTTAATGTGCAATTCAAAGTTAATGGCGTTCACATCTTCAAAATCTGAAAGCGGCAAGGTTTTACTCATTGGTGCTGATCCGTCAAAGCCTTTGGCTTTTTCCCACGGCAGGCCTTTCTCCTTACATTTCTGCTGAATATCTCGTGCCGTAATATCGATTCCTATTCCTATCTCCTTGTAATAAGTCGGTGCAAATTTCTCCTGAATATTCTTTCCCTTCTTATGGATTTTCACATAGATCTCTGCCTCGTAATGCACGTCATTCGAGAAATCTGGCAAATAGAAATCGTCATTATTCGGAAGAACGGCCGAATCGGGTTTGATAAAAAAAAGTGGTTCTGTTGGAACGGGATTGTTCAGTTCCTTAGCGTGCTCAGCGTAATTACGCCCAATGCAAACAATTTTCATAGTAATCCTTTGTTGAATGCGTCAACGCGAATTTCGGTCAAAACCTTTTTGGTGTAGCTAGGAAATTGCGCATCCATCATCCAAGAATAATATCCTGGTTGCGTTTTCAGTACTTCAACCACAGATTTTCCTTTGTTCTTACCGAAGTTGAAAACTGGTTCGCCCTTTTCGTTCTCTACGATGTGTCCTGCAAAATCGACTGCTTTACCCCGTCTCGAAAAATCATGGAGCATCTGAACATCGCCTTCTAGCTCGTCATACTTCTCAACCTGAGCTTTCAAAACTTCCATCGTGGCACGAGTATCGGCTTCAGCACTGTGGGCATTTGTCAGGTCGCCATCGCAATAGAACTTGTAAGCAGCCACCAAGGTCCGCTGTTCCATTTTATGGAAGATATTCTGCACATCGACCACTTTTCGGCCTTTCATTCCAAAATCGACATCATTCCGAAGAAATTCCTCCACCATCAATGGCACATCAAATTTCAAACAATTGTAGCCTGATAGATCTGCGTTACCAATAAACTCCTTGATCTTTGGAGCCAATTCTTTGAAAGAAGGTTTATCGGCAACCTTATCGTCCGTTATTCCATGAATATCAGAACTTTCCTTCGGAATTGGCATTCCTGGATTGACCAATTCGGTCATTACCTCCTCCGATCCATCTGGATTGAGTTTAATCACAGAGATTTCGACTATGCGGTCTTCGGCAACATTCACGCCAGTGGTTTCAAGGTCGAAAAAGGCAAGCGGACGTTTTAGTTGGAGCATCTATTTTACTTAGATGGTACTTCAAGACCTTGCTCAACCAGCAACCATTTTTTGTTGATGATCTTCTGATAATCGCCAAAACCCATGATGTTCACCTTTTCCTTGATAGGCTGAAACCCTGGAGCTTCTACTGTGAATTCGTAAGTCTGACCTGGAAAAAGTGCAAAGACGATTTTGCCAGAATTATAATTTGGCAGATACGTACCAACCATTTGACCCGATTTATCCGTCACAGTTGCTGTAATTTCCAAATTGGTTAAGCCAATGATCGGAGATTTCTTTGGTTCAACCTTTTTCGGTGGAACTGCCACTTTCTTTACCCGAGTATCAAGCCATTGAAATGCTCCTCCTTTGGGAAAATTGGCTTGAGTGAATTTCGAAACCTCACCTCCATCAACAGAGCCAATTATAGTAATCTCGTAAGATTCTCCATTTTTTATCTCCACGTTCTTCGTTTCAACGAATTCCCATTCAGGTTTATCCATTGGTTGATATTCGTCCGTAAACCATTTGACATTCCCGTCTCCAGTGTTTTTCCACTCATGAAAAACGATGAACTCCTTTTCTGAACCCATCATAATCTCAAGATCAACAACAACAGCTGTCTGCTGCTCTTCAAAATCCTCGAAAACCACCCGATAAACATCAAGATCACCCAATCCACCTTTCCGTAACTGTGCAGTATAACCGTATCGTGGATCGTCTGTTGGACAGAAAGTAAAGTTGTCCATCGTGTTGTTTATGGGGTAGCAGAGCCCTTCTGGACGTTCCCATCGATTGAACTGCTCATTCCATTCACTCTTGTATATGTCGTAACCTCCCATGCTTTTGTGGCCTTGAGAAGCAAAATAGAGTGTTTTCCCATCAGCTGAGATCACAGGATACATCTCATCATACTGCGTATTGATGGTAGGCCCGAGATTAACTGGAATAGACCATTCTCCCGTTGGTAGAAGTTTAGCCATAAAAATGTCGAGACCACCAAAACCGGGTTGTTCAATTGGCAACCGGGCAATGAAAAGTGTTTGACCATCGGGTGTGCATGTAGCTGCCATTTCTGGCTCTTCGGTATTTATGGATTCGCCCAACGTTTTTCCCTTCTCCCATCTTCGGCCACTGAATTCACTCATCCAGATGTCATCAAATCCATCCATGTTATCTATCATGTAAAAGATATGATCGCCATAGGCAGACATTCCAACAAATTCCTCCACAAATTCAGTATTGATGGTCATACCAACACCTTTTGCCTTTTTAAATTCGCCATACTTGGATTGTGTCCAAAATATATCGGCCGGTTTATACCCATCAAAGTCCAAATTTTGTCCAGCAACTCCTTTGTCTCGTTTTGTTGAAAACACCAAAAACGACTGGTCCAAAGGCACAAAAGGATGCATATCAGGACCATCAGAATTTATGTCATCACCTAAATTCTCGAACCTCACGTTACAGGAGTTCTTCATGAGTTTTCGAGCATTCTCACAGAATTCAATCTGCCTGGTGGCGTCAATAATTCGTTCCGGTTTTGTGACGGTGAGTTTATACTTATTAAGAAACAATAATGCACTGTCCACCTGCTCATTATACATATATGCGATACCAAGATCATAGTAGACTTCGTTGTCGCACTTTTCCATATTGCTAACTTTTCGGAGATACGGAATTGATCTGCTTTTATCGATGTTCTGATAAAGATGACATAAGCCAACACGCCAATTTAGAAAAGCATCTTCTGGACTTTCGGCTAGAAGTTTCACATACTCGGTAAACGCATTCTTGTAATCCCCAAGATCGAATAGATTCTTAGCCCTTGCTATAGGAGTTGCCCCCTTTACATCTTCAACTTGGGCGTATGCATTGAAATTGCAGAGAATGACGACAATCCAAATCGATATGCTTACAATCTGTCTCATCCGCTCTTCGATATGGCTTTTCCAAGTTCTCATTTCTGCTTAGTACTTACCGATTTCAAGCTTATAAATAGCTTCAGTAATTGCGATGTCAGCATTCTTGAAGTAGAAAACTCCTCCCCAATCCCAAGTCTTCTTTTCGTAAATGGTCACAACATTGCTCTCGTTGATGACGTGCCGTACTAAGACAAAGTTCTTTCCCTGAACTGTTTCCTTGGTTAAACCTTCTGGATAGATCTTTGCCAACTCAGAAAGGAATGCCTTACGCTGCTCATCCTCAGTCAGATCCATTGATTTAAGTGATTCTTGTAGCTTCTCATACTTCTCTATACGCTCCTTCTCCAACTCGGCAACAGTTTTCTGCTGTTGTGCCTTATTCTCATCTACCTTACCTAAAGCAGCTAATCTAGCTTCTTGTTCTTTTAGAACCAGAGCAGCCTCCTGATCTTTCCTTATGCGTTCTGCTTCTTGCTGATCAGCAAACTTCTTTTCAGCTTCTTTCTCTCTGCGTTTTTTTTCTTCGGCAGCAGCGGCAATTTCTGATTTTAGACCTTCAATTTCCTTCAACTTGGCAATCGGCTCTGCATCAGTTGGCTTCATGCTTCTAGCCTCTTCATATTTGCTCTGCGACTCGTCCAATTTGCCTGACTCCAATAACTTGGCAGCTTCTTGCATCACTAGCACAAAACGTCTTTCGGCTTCTTGCTTCGCTTTTTGTTCCGCCGCTAACTGAGCAACTTTCTTGTCGATGTCAGCAATTTTCCTCTGGATATCCTTCGACTCAGGTTTTAACTCTCCTGCCTTAGTCAATTTAGCTTTAGCGGCATCAAAATTCTCACTTGCTAACTCTTCATCCGCTTCGCTCAGGAGAACATCATAACGTTGGTCAATCGCCAATTTCGCTGCTTCCTCTTTTTCCACCCTTCTGACTTCAGCTTCTGCCTCTCCCAATTTCTTAGTAGCATCCTTATTTTCTGGATACATCGCCAAGGCCTCTTTGTATTTGCTTGCACTGGTTGAATAATCCTTTTGGGCCAATGCCTGATCTCCAATACTGATTAACTTGTTATAATTTGCTTTCCGGTCTTGTTCCAATTGAGCAGCTTTCTGTTGGGCCAATTCTATTTCGCGCTGATCAGCGAGTTTCTTAGCCTCTTCCGCAGCCTTAGCATCCGCAATTTCTTTTGCTAATCGGGCTTTTTCAGCCTCTGCTAACAATCGTTGTTCTTCCTTAATTCTATCTTGTTCTGCTTTCTGTGCAGCAAGTGCCTCTGCTTTTTGCTTGTTTGCCTCATCCTCTAAACGCTTTCGTTCAGCATCTGCGGCTTGAGCCTGAGCAACTTCCTGTTCCTTTCTGATTTTTTCCTGATACGCGAGATCTTTCTGTTCCTCTTTCAGACGATCCGCTTCCTGTTTTTTTGCTGCAAGTTCTTGAGCCTTCCTGTCAGCTTCTGCCGCCTGATCTGCTTCTTGCTTACGCTTTTCTAACAGAGCAAGCTGTTCTCTGGCTGCTTTAGCGGCAGCTTCAGCCTCTTTGTTCTTTCGTTCTGTATCAGCTGCTGCCAAAATTTCAGCTTCCTTCTTCTCTTGTTCTAGCCGTCTGGTACGCTCCTGCTCCACTACAGCCAATTCTTCCGCTGCTCGTTCTTTTTCCAGAACCTCGCGTTTCGCCTGCTGCATCGCAAGTGTTTTTTCTAACTCCTCCTCCTGTTTTTTCTGTTCTGTCAAACGTTCCTGACGTTCAATTTCAACTTTGTGAAGAGTTTCCTCGTAAGCAACAGCGGCTTGCTCAGCTTCTTGTTCGGCTCGTTTTTGTTGGACCTTTGCAATATCAATTGCCTTCTCTGTTCTTTGTTCCTCGTACTTGGCCAACTTCTGATCCTCTTGCGCTTGTTTTTGTTGAAATTCTCTTTCAAGCTTCGCTAGCTCAACTCCGTCAGCGGCAGCAAATAGCACACTGAAATCTATCTTCGAACCCGTATTTCCCGACTTTTTAATTCGTTCACTTTCCAGTAGATAAGCATCAAATACGGCTTCCGCCCTTTCTCTGTCCATTTCCTTGTCGTCCGTTTGAGGCAAGGCTTTTTGAATTGCTTCGACACTTTTATCTCTATCACCGGCTCCTTTTTCAATTGCCGAAGCCAAATCAGACTCTTTTTTGTTTTTCGACTTGGCTAACTCTGCCTGATGCACATCTTTCACCTGTATCTCAGCAGCTACCGCAAGTTCTGACTTCTCCTTTCGAATATCTTCACGTTTAGCCTCTAATTCTTGTTGGGCTTTTAGTTTTTCTAAAGCATTCTTCTCTTTAGTTTCTGCCTGAGCTGTTTCTGCTGCTCTGTCGGCCACCATGAATAGCGAGCCAAAGTCCATAGCAATGGCTCCTGTGCCTCCTTGTGCTTGTTTGCTCTGAACATAATCATCGTACATTCTTTGAGCGACCCCATCTCTATCAGGAGTGTCATCAGGAAGTGCATTATAAAAAACTGCCAATTGAGATTCTTTATCAGGCGCAGCGGTTTTCAATTGCACTTCAATCTGTTCGATTGACTTTTTCTGCTTCACATAATGCTCATACATAGCATTTGCTTTCTCTTCCTTGTATGGGTCATTCTTAGGAAGCGCGTCTTTAAAAATGGCGACCTGGCTTGCTCGATCACGAGGAGCATCCTTTAACCCTGTCTCAATCTTTCCAATTATCTGTTCCTGCTCCCTTTCCTTTTGCTCAGCAACGCGTTCTTTGAATTCGTCCAATGCCGTTTTTCCTTTCGAACGATCCTTTTCCAACTCTTTTTGAATGGCTGCCTGCTCAGCAATATCTGCTGCCTTAAATAGGTTTCCGAAATTCATATTAGAAAGCGTAGTGCCAGTAAGCCTTTCTTTTTCATATGCTTCAAAAATGGCCTTCGCCTTCTCCTCTTTATAAGGATCTGTTTTCGGAAAGGTCTTTACAAGGTTTTGTATTGCAACTGCGCTTTCCCCATTAGAATTGAATATGGCATAATATACCTTGTCCTTTTTCTCAATTTCTTCTTGCTTTTTCTTAACCTCTTCATTTGCAATGGCAGTTGCTAACTTCTCTTGAGCCTGAAGTTCAATTGCTTTTTGCTGAATCGCCATTACCTCCTTGGACTTTTGGGCAGCTTCTTCCTTTTCTGCCTTTAGCACAGCAACTTTGGCCTCTCGCTTCTCTTCTGCCTCCTTTACTACTTTATCCTCAACAATTTTTGCCGAAGCGAAAATGGCTTGAAAGTTCAACTTTGACCCAGTTGCTTTTGACTGTTTTCTTTCTTCCAACAACTGATCATACATGGCTTCGGCCTTCTTCTGTCTTAGCGTGTCAACCTCAGGAAAAACCTCCAAAAACCCTTTAATCGTTTTATCCTTGTTTCCATCTCCAACAGTAATTGCTGCTGCAATTATCTCTTGCGCAGAAGCATTTTCCTTATCCAAAAGCATCTTAGCAGCTTCTTCGAGTGCTTGCTTCTTCTCGTAGGCCTGCTGGGCCATACGTTCCTTTTCCTGTCTTTTTCTTAGTTCAATTTCCTCATTCTCCATATCTTCCTTGGAGTAATCAAGCTGATAATCGAACTCATTTCTTTTGATCTGGTAGAAGACAGCTGCAACAGCTCGGGTAAAGGCAAGACCATCGAGATCCTGAACCATATCAACTTGAAACTCGAATTTCGGGACCGTTGTATATTGCTCTCGCGCTAGTGTTACATCAGTATCAAAATCAACCATTTTAGTGGTATAGCCACCTTTCTCTACAGAGAGAACAAAAAATTTATTGATTTCTAATTTGAACTCAAACTCACCATTTCCTGGAGACACGGTTTTATAGATCTCAGTCAAATTCTCATGAGAGCCATCTGGCGATTCATAAAGTGTAATTATTGCACCTTTTAGCTTTTTTGATAATTCTATTACGTAGCCTTTGAATTCCAAAGGTCCTTTGATCTTTGACTGATTCAGTAAGGTATCCGAATAGTTGTCCGTTACCTGCGCAACAACTACTGTGTCTATTGAACACAATACCACAAATGCCGCGAAAAAGAATCTTGATATTTTCTTGATCAATGCCACGCTATTATTTGCCTTCAGTGGTTATTATTTGTTCTCCGCCAACCCCGATTATAGTAAGCTCAATACGTCTATTCATCTGACGTCCTTCTGGATTATCTGTTCCATCAGGATTTTCGTTAGGTGCTATGTGTTTGGTCTCACCGTATCCTTCTGCCACCATTTGCTTACTCGCGATCTTCCTTTTCTTGAGCCAAGCTACTACACTTTTCGCCCTGTTCTTAGAAAGTTTCATGTTGTAATCGTCAGAACCTCTTGAATCAGTATGCCCTGAAATCTCAACAATCACACCAGGATTCTTGTCCAAAAAGACCAGCAATTTGTTCAGCTCTACCACAGATTCATCCCGAATATCATACTTATCGAAGTCGAAGTAAATTCTTTCGAGGATTATTTTTTGTCCGACCTTAAATTCTTTTTGATTGTACAGGTCGGCATCTAGCAACGTTGGGTCATAACCAAGATCCTTTTGAGCTTCAATAGCTGCCAATTCTTTCTCCAATCGCTCAATTTCACTTTCAAGAACTTCTGGTTTATCCTCTGTCCTTCTAACAATTTCCTCTTCCTTTTCTGGGAATTTGATGTACGGAGAAAAGCAAACATCATTTATACTTGAAGTATGGCCTGTCAATTGGGTTACTTCATCACCTGAATTATAATCCCAAACAATTGGATCACGTTCCATACTACCCGATATGATATACTTGGAATCCTTCGATTCGAAAACGGAGGAAACCGATTTGTCGTGTCCCAAAAGGACATGCTTCACATCGCCAGTGGTAGCATCCCAGACGTAAACAAAGCCATTATCGCTACCAGAAATAATGGTTGAGCCATCAGGGGAAACTTCAACACTATTAACTGATGAACTATGGAGCTTGAAATCCAATAATTCCGCTGATGTCGAAGCGTCCCATTTCTTTACAGAACCATCCTTTCCGCCAGTGACGATGTAGTTACCGCGAGGAGAGAACGTTGCGCTGCGAACAGGACCTGTGTGTCCTTCGAACAAACCAACCAGCTCTTCGGTCATCATCTCCCACATGAGCACATTTCCATCATCAGAACACGACACAAAATAATTACCATCAGGAGATACGGAAACTCCATTTACTTGAGCTAGATGCCCAACGTAAATTTTTTCCATAAGTCCAGTCTCAACATTCCAAAGTCGAACAGTTGAATCTGCACTTGCCGACAGTACATATTTACCATCATTGCTAAACACAGCTTGAGTCACGCGCTTGTTGTGTCCTTTAAGCGTTTTTTCCTGAATACCACTAGGCATCAACCACAAATTAATATCTCCTTTATCAGTGGCAGACAATGCTCTTCGTCCATAAGGGTCAAAAGCCACACTAGTAACCTTTTGTTTATTGTCCAACGACAGAATCTGACGGCCTGTAGGCAAATCCCAAACCTTGGCCTTTCCATCGTCACTTCCCGACATGGCATAAATGAGTCCACCGTATTTTTCTCCTGTTCGCTTGCGTCTAATTGCCTCTGGATCCGGACGGAGTGTATAATCTTTGATGATTTCAGTGACATAGGATGCTTTCCCCATCACTTCAACAACATCGGAAGTATCAAAATAAAGCTCGCCTTCTACGTACACACAATACTCACCCGGCTCAAGCACTTGAACGTAATTACTCGATGCCATATTAGGGCGATATGTACCGATAAACTTGTCCGTATTCATGTCGGTAACTGTCATTTCAAAGGATCCAATATCCATGGTTGGATCAATCAGCATGGAATCTTTAATATTGGTAATTGAACCTCGAACAATAGTATAGACAGGGTCAACATCATTAAAAGTTATCCTGTAGATATCGCGTTCACCGAAACCTTCGTCTCTTCTGAACTGAGAAATATAACCGTATCTCCCTGTTGTAGAAAGCGATAAGTTAAAATCATCATCAACAGTGTTTATTGGGTAACCTGCGTTTTGAGGAGGTGAAAATGTATTGGTCATTTCATCCCATTCAGAAATGAAAATATCAAAGCCTCCCATCGAAGCATGTCCTTCCGAACAGAAATAAAAGGTCCTCCCGTCAGCCATCAGATGAGGAAAACTTTCATTGAATCTTGTATTGATTATGTCTGGCAATTTTTGTGGAATTCCCCAAGATCGGTTGGGCAATCTTCGGGACATATACAGGTCAGTGCCAGTTCGACCCTTAGCTGTTTCTCGTGAGAAGAAAATCAGATTCCCATCCGTACTCAAACTAGCCGTAGTCTCAATTTCGTCTGAATTGATATTTCTACCAAGGTCAAGATAATCATCAAAAAAACGACCTTTTCTTGGCGACACGTAGATATCATCGTAGCCATCGAAATTGTCGATGTAAACAAGCAACTCTTGCCCATCGGCAGAAATCCCAACAACTTCTTCGTACCATTCCGTATTTACGGCAGACCCGATGTTCCTAGCCTCCATGAATTCACCACGATATTCTCTAGACCGAAAAATATCGGGGGTCTTGAATCCATCATAATCAAGTTGAAGACCTAAACAATCAGGCCTTTTAGTGGTAAAAACCAAAAAAGACTCATCTTCCGGAATGAAAGGGTTGAACTCAGGATAGGCAGTGTTTACGTTCGAACCCAAATTTTCGAAAGTAGCGTCAAGCGGATATTTAACTAGCTGCTTTGCATTAAAGCATTGCTCTATCATTCGCCCACCAGTAATGATATTGTCATTGTCGCCCCTTGAAATGTCTTTGTACTTATTGAATGTGGTTATCGCCTCATCAAAACGATGTTCGAACATGTAAGCACGACCTAACTGATAAATAGCCTCTTTCGGGAACTTTTCTTGCTGAACCACGAATTCTAAATAGCTGATAGCCTTGGATTTATCGATGTTGCTCTCAAGATAGGAAGCTCCGATATAAAAGTTGATATCAACGTCAGTTGGATTGTCAATCAGAAGAATTAGAAGCTCATCAAGGGCCGCACGGAAATTACCGTTCCAGTAATGATCCATTGCAGTACGCTTGGTAATCTTCAGTCTTCTTTTTGCTTTTTCTTCTTCAGTTTCTTGTATCTCCTTATTGAACTCCTCCTCAGTAACGGCCCTAATGTCTCCAGACTGAGCAAAAACTTTGACCTCCGCGATCAGCAATAAAAAGAAGAAAGAAATAAGCGCGGTACTATTTCTGATCATTCGAATTGGTCTATCTAGATTTTCAATCTCAAAGCTTACTCCAAAAAGCTAGAGAAAATACGGCTAAATATATAGCTTCCGTACGTAAATCACATAAGAAAATAAGAGGAAATCAACACTCAAATCGAGTTACCGTATCTGAGCGCTTTTGGGAACGTTGATTTCTTCGACCTCAACACCATTCACTTTTCCTTCCGGTATACTGATCTCAATCCTTCGATTTAACTGTCTGCCAATAGGATTATCAGTAAGATCAGCATTTTCGTTTCGAGCGATAGGACGAGTTTCACCGTATCCAACAGCGGTTAACCGTTTAGATGAAATACCGTTTCGAATAAGATAATCAACCACAGCTTGAGCACGATCTTTGGACAACCTCATGTTGTAATCATCATTTCCACGAGAGTCTGTGTGTCCAGAAACCTGAATTTGAATTCCCGGATTTTCATTCAAGAACTCGAAAAGTTTATTCAATTCATGGATTGATTTTGACCTCAGCACAGCTTCGTTATAATCAAAGAATATATTTCTCAGAATAAGACGTTTCCCTTCCTGAAGATTCTTCATTGTAGAACTCATCGGAATATCAACTTTTTCTCCATCCGGTGCATAATCCAATCTAGCAAGAATCAAATCCAACTTTCTGTTCAATTCGGCAAGTTCCTTTCTTAGATCTAAATTATCCTGAATCAATTTCCTGTTCAGATTCCGCAACTCATCCAAGGTGGCAGCATTCGATAAAATCTCCTCTTTGCTGTAGGCGTCCTTCTCTGCAGCTTCAATCACTTTTTTCTTCTTCTCTTCCGCCTCCAAAGCCGCCTGAACTTGTCTTTGTTGTTCAGCAACTGCTTCAAGCTGAATCAGCTCACGTTTTGTACGTTCAGCCTCTTCTCTCTGCTCCTTCTGTTGCTGTTCTGCCGCTAAACGTTCTTGTTCAATTCGCTTTTGCTCCAATGCTTCCAACTCTTTTATCTGACGAGCCGCTTCATCGGCTTCTTGTTGTTTAACCAATGCTTCTTGTGCAATACGTTTCTCCTCTTCAATATCACTTGCAACCTTTTCTTGTGCAATAACCACTGCGGATTTCGCCACTTCAACTTCTTTTTCAGCGGTTATAACTTGCTTTTCAACTACGGCCAACTGACTCTGTAATGCAGCAATTTCTTCTTTGGTCTGGTCAGATTTTTTCACCAACTCCTGCTTTTTCTGCAAAGCCAGCTTTTCCTTTGCTGAGGCTTCAGCTACAGCGGCCTCATCAACCACTTTCTTTTTCTCGACCTCTACTTTGCTCTTCTTAAGCTGTTCGATTCGAGCCATCATTGCGTCACGCTTAGCTTTGATGGCATCTGCATCGATAGCTGCCGCAGGTTCTTGAGTTGTCATCTTCTGCACAGCCACTTCTTTCACTGGTTCTTGCACTATTTCCAGTTCTTCCTGTTTCTCCTGCTCTTGCTGCTTCGCTTTTAGCGCATCAATTCTTTTCTGAAGTTCCTTTTTCTTCAGTTCAGCCTCGGCTAAGCGCTTGGCTTCAGACTCTGCCGCAGCGGCCGCAAGCTGTTGCGCCAATTCATTGTCTTCCTCAGTTTCTACATTCGATGTTTGTTCAACCGATGGTGACTTCCCGTCTGCATCAACTACAACATTCTCATTTACCGTTTCCTGTTCAACCTTGGCTGAAGCTTCTTCTTTCGCTTTTTGTTCAGCAGCCTCGAACTCCTTTCGTATCTGCGCTTGTTCATCAGCCTCGGCCAACTCTTCCTGCTGCGATGTCTCTTGCGAAGCTTCTTGCTGAGCAACCTCTACTACTTGCAACTCTCCTTGTTCAGGCTCTGAAGTGACTGACTTTTCGGACTCAACAACTTCTGTTTGAGGTTGTGAAACTTCTTCGTTGAGTTCAACAATTGGTTCCGACTTCACTTCTTCAGCAGCTTTAGCCATTGCCGAAGCCTCTTCTTCTGTCTTCTTTTCTGCAGCTTCTTGTTCCGCTTTCTCCTTTGCTAGAGTTTCCTCTTTAACTCTGGCTTCCTCTTCAGCTTTTGCCTTCGCTACATTCTGCTCTTCTTGCAACCTCGCTACCTCCTCAGCTTTTGCACTTGCTAGATTCTGTTCTTCTTGTAGTCTAGCCTCCTCTTCAGCTTTTTTCTGAGCTAGCTCAGCTTCTAGTTTCAACTTTGCTTCTTCCTCTGCATTCTGTTTGGCAGCTTGGGCTTGCTGCGCTTCGAACTTTGCTTTTGCCTCTGCTTTTCTTCTATCTAATTCCGCTTTTTTAGCTTTTTCCTCTTCTAAAGCCAATGCTGCAGCAGCATCGTCTTTTTCTTTAGCTGCTAGTTGTTCTGCCTTTTTCCGTTCGGCATCCTTTTCTTGTGCCAGCGCTAACTCTTCGGCCTCCTTCTTGGCTTTGGCATCAGCTTCTTGCGCTAACCGTTCTTGCTCCGCCACTTTTGCAGCCGCAATCGCTTTTTCCTCTTCAAGTACTTTGGTTTCTTTCTGAATAGCAAGAATGTCCTTTCCGAACACTACTTCTTCCAGCTCAACAACACCATCATACTCCGCGTAAACTTCACCTTCTGCAACGGGTAGTTTCGAAACAACTGTTTCATATCCATCTGCTTCGTACGAAACGGTGTAGGTTTCTCCTGGTTTAAGAATGAGTACATAATACCCCGTAGTTGGGTTTGGATGATATGTTCCTACTTGGGCACCGCCTTCGTCTGTTACAACGATCTGAGCTTTGATATCGGCATAAGCCATTGCAGGAACTTTCATGATTCCACGCGCAACAGCTGCTCCTTCTGTTTTCTTGACTTCCAAACGAAGTTTGTAAAGGTCTGTGTCGCCAAAACCACCATCCATTCGCGAACTGTAGTATGCGTGCCTTCCATCTGGCGTTAAGACAAAGAATACATCATCTTCAGCTGTATTTATCGGGTATCCAATATTCTCTGGAAGTGTCCATGATCCATCTTCAAATTCTGACCTGAAAATGTCAAATCCTCCCATCGAGGTATGACCTTGTGAACTGAAGATAAGTGTCTGTCCATTTGCAGAAAGAAAGGGAGAATCCTCTTCAAACTGCGAGTTGATGACACTACCCATGTTGATGGCAAGTCCCCATTCTCCATTCGGCAATTTCTTGCAATACCAAAGATCGCGGCCACCATAACCGCCATCGCTTCGGTTCGACACGAAAATGAGCATGTCTTGTGTAGCATTCACGGTGGCATGCGTTTCCCAAGAGCTCGTATTTATATCTGAGCCCATTGGCTCAGGCTTGGTCCAATCATCACCACTCCTTTTACTGTAATAAATGTTGCCATCGCCATTATCGTCTTTATAGATGAACAACAATTGGCCATCAGGAGATAGACCAATTGCAGCTTCGTGTCCTGGCGTATTAATATTTGAACCTATACTTTTTGGCCTGCTCCACGTTCCATCACCTTGCTTAGAACAGACATAGATATCGTCATAGTAATTTCCGTTTTCATCCTTTGCATCGCCAGTTCCCCCTTCTCTTCTGGAGGTAAAAATGAGCACACGGTCATCGGCAGATACAACAGGACAGTAATCTGGATACTTCGTGTTGATGTTCGCGCCCAGATTGGTGATTTTAACTCCGACAGGTGTTTTTATCAACTCCATCGCGTTTTCAGCGTACTGAATCTGTTGCCTAACCTGATTATAGGTTTCAACATCATCCATTTCGATGAATGACCGATAATTGTAATAATTGGTTACCGCTCTATCGAACAGATTCTTGAAATGATAAGCACGACCTAAAACGTAATATGCTTTTCCGGGCGCTTTACGTTCCTTCCAATTCGCTTCTTGGTATTCTAAGGACACATCTCTTGTTGCACTTTCCAACCTTCGAATAGCCAACGTATGATTTTTGCTACCCATAAGGTAACACACGCCAAGCAGGTAATTAAGATTAGCATTGGTACTATCGTCCGCATACATTTCTTCCAAAAGCGGCAACGCTTCCAGATAAGCGCCATCAAAAACCAAGGCATCTGCCTTATTGAATTTTTGCTTGAATTTTGGGTCGCCATAAGGCTGTGCTATGCAAGCCACAGACAATAAACAGAGCAACCCGCACGAGATCAAATACTTCATTTCCCTTTTCCTCAGAACTACTGTTGCAGTGAGTGTTCTTACTTAACGGATGCCCATTTAACGGTCAATCCATAATCTCGCAAAGATATAAGAATTAGAAAGCGGCAGAATATTATGGCGATTACCCAAAGCTGCGATGCGAATTACTTATTCAGAGCAACACTTTTTAGCTGAACAGCCCGGTTGATTTCGAAGTAAGAACTGTTTTCTGGAACATATAGTTTCTCTGATTTGTAGAGATAACCGTCCGCTTCATAGGAAATGTTGTAGTTCTGTCCTGGATGAAGAATGAGAACGAATCGGCCATTATCCTGTCTTGGTTTGTAGACTCCGAATAGTTCGCCTGTTTCGTTATCGGTTACCTTGATGGAAACGTCCTCTGGTCGCTTGCCTGTCGCATCTGGCACTATCTCGCCTTTGTAAACTGTCAACGGAATCTCGCGATCTGTGTCCAAATTGACCAGATAAATATCCTTACCACCTAAACCTTGTCCGCTAGAAGATGAATAATAAGCCCGCTTACCATCCGCAGACATAACGAAGAAGTATTCGTCATCAGCGGTATTCATTGGTTGACCAACATTCATTGGAGTTGACCATTTTCCGTTCTCTTCAATGGAGAAGAAAATATCATAGCCTCCCATGCTATTATGTCCTTTGGAACTGAAAAAGAGCGTTTTCCCGTCAGGGTGAATGAATGGCGCCTCTTCATCATATTTTGTATTAACCACATCTCCCAAATTTTCGGAAACGGACCATTCACCAGTTGGTAATCTGCGACTACGGAAAATGTCCATACCGCCTAATCCAGATTTATCCGAAGTGTAATACAGCGTTTGTCCATCGGCCGAAACGGTAGCATGTGTTTCTCTAAATGGAGAATTGATATTGCTGTTTAACAGTTTCGGTTCGCTCCATGAACTTCCTTTAAATTCAGAAACATAGATATTTCCATCTCCAAAATCATCTCGGTAGATGTAAAGTTCTTGACCATCCGCAGAGAGACCGATCGTTGCTTCATGACCTTCTGTATTGATCGTACTACCAATGCTTACAGGCTTGCCCCAGGTTCCGTCTTTCTGTTTCTGCGACACAAAAATGTCTTCGAAATACTTGTCGTCCAGATCCAACAAACCACCTGTGCTTGTAGGCCTTCTAGATGTAAAAATGAGCATCGACTCCGTGGCATCTACCACAGCAGAGTATTCGTCATAAATTGAATTGATGTTTTCTCCCAGATTCTCAATCGTTGCGCTAATTGGAGATTCAACGATCAACTTGCCATTGAGGCACGTTTGTATCATCCATTCAATTTCCTCGATCCTGTCTTTGGCCAACGATTTATCAACTTCCATGTACTTACGATATGCTACAATCGCGTTGTCGAACTGCGAATTGAGATGATAAGCACGTCCCAAATAGAAATAGGCATCCAATGGCGCCTGAACTTCTTTGTAACTGTCCTTTGATTTTGCACTGGCCTTCGAAACAGCCTTTTCCAAATATGGTACTGCCTCACTTTTCTTTCCATTCATCAACAGTAAACATCGCCCCACCTTGTAGCTCAAGAAAGCATTGGTTGGGTCTATAGTAAGCATGTCTTGGAAATTCTTGACCGCCCTTTCTGGCCTTTTGGCTTCCAACTGTTCGTTCGCAACTGGGTAAACACGCTTAAAATGCGCCTCTTTATTCACCTCGCGTTGGGCAAAACCAGCAGAACTGCACAGAAAAAGAATGGCAATTACTAAGAGTAAGAGTCGACTCATTTGGTACATATCAGTTTATTGACCTATTGATCAGACAGGTTTAATTATCCCGAATTCTACTTCGGATTCAAGCCGATACGCAAATAAACCTAAATGGTTCTATTGATGTCCCAATTCTCTAAATAATCGGCTACTCTACGAACAAATGAACCACCCAAAGCACCATCAACAATACGATGATCGTATGAATGGGAAAGAAACATCATGTGGCGGATGGCAATGGCATCGCCCGTTGGTGTTTCTATGACAGCTGGTTTCTTGCGAATGGCGCCAACAGCCATAATGGCGACCTGAGGTTGGTTGATGATGGGTGTTCCCATCACGTTTCCAAACGTTCCCACATTGGTCATGGTATAGGTTCCTCCTTGAATCTCTTCTGGCTTCAGTTTATTTGCCCGAGCGCGTTCAGCAAGATCATTTACGGCTTTAGTAAGTCCGAGCAAACTCATTTGGTCTGCGTTTTTGATAACAGGAACAATCAAGTTGCCCGATGGCATGGCCGCAGCCATTCCCATATTGATCGATTTACGCTTGATGATATTCTGACCATCCAACGATACGTTGACGCCCGGCATGTCTTTTATCGCTCGGACGAGACACTCGATGAAAATCGGGGTGAAGGTGAGCTTCTCACCTTCCCTTCTTTGGAAGTCATCCTTCACCTTATTTCTCCACATGACCACATTGGTCAAATCGGCTTCTACATAGCTGGTAACGTGTGGTGATGTATGTTTGCTCATCACCATGTGTTCGGCAATGATCTTACGCATTCGGTCCATTTCCACGATCTCATCTCCTGCCATCAACGGAATGGAAGCATGTCCTACAGAAGCCGTTGCGTGAACTTTAGCTGCTGGCTTGGCCACCACTGGCTCTGGTGTTGCTTGTGTCTGCGTTCCTCGGTTAGGTAGATAGCTAAGTATATCTGCTTTGGTTACTCTTCCACCTTGACCACTACCCGAAATTGATTCCAATTCTTTGAGGGAAACGCCTTCTGTCTGTGCAATGGTTCTTACCAATGGCGAATAGAATTTACCTGAATCGGAGCGTTTAGGAATGTCGCCAACCTCCGTTGCTCCATTTGATGAAGAGCCATTAGAATACGCTGGCTCTGCAATTACTTGAGTTGATTCGTTCTTAACAGGTTCTGGAGCTGTAGGAGTTGATTCTACCTTTGCTTCTGCCTCGGTAGAAATGTATGCTACTGGGCTTCCTACCTGAACCACGTCATCGGCTTGGCAGCATTGCTCGGCAAGCACTCCACTTACAGGCGATGGAATCTCAGAATCCACCTTATCGGTAGCAATTTCCATGATCGGCTCGTCCATTTCTATGACATCGCCAACCTCTTTTAGCCAACGGATAACCGTTGCTTCTGCAACACTTTCGCCCATTTTGGGCATCAACACTTCAACTTTAGCCATTGCTTCAATTTTGGGTGCGCAAAGGTAATCGATTGCAACGATCGGAATAAACCTTACCGACCAAGTTCTCTGAAGCCTTTGAACACAATATTCAAGTCGTTCGCTACGCGATAATCCTTTGCATACAGCATATTCAATCTCGAAAGTCCTTCTTCATCCGGTTCTCCGGCCTCCAATCCATCCAAGGGATTGAGCACCGATGATGCGATCTTGGGAAGGTGAAAATTCTGATCGGCATTGTGCTGTTTTATGTAACCGACCCATGTTCGTTTTCCAATTAGCACGAATACGATATTCCTCAATAAACCAAGTGGACTTTTCATAAACCACATGATGAGCGGACTGAACAACAGAAAGATCAAGGACAACACAAAATCCAACAGTCGTTTCATACGCTGGTTGGTTGGTTTTGTGATGGCATTGATGCCAAAAGCGTAAAGATCGCCAGCGGTATTGATGGAATTACTTCCTATCAAGAACATCGATTCTGTTGGTGCTATCTTGAAATCAACCTCCGGAAATTTGGTCTGGGTCATGCAATCAATGATTCGCTGCGCGGGAATATCCTTCGCACAGAAAATCACTTCGCCCACTTTATTTATCCGAATAAAATCATCCAACTGCGAAAGGTCGTTTACATCAGCCACTTCGTACCGACCAATGAATCCCGGTGTTTTAAATGTGTCTTTCAACAGATTCTCAACCCGACCGATTTCATCTGATTTTCCGACTACGAGAAAGCGCTTTGTCTTTTCGCTATTCAGATTAAAGCCTTCCACTTTTAGCAGATGAAGCACAAACCGCAGTACGGGAATAACAATCAAAGCCCAAATCGAACCGAGCAAAATGACCGCTCGACTGAAGCGCACTTCTTCGCCCATCAATCCGTAACCGATAAGGATAATGGCCGAACCTACAAACAGTCCGCGCATCACATTGGTGAGTTTCGTTGGCTTGTCGTAGCCGCCAGAAAAATGCATGGAAACGAGCCAAACCAGCACGTATGCAGGCAAGACGAACAAAAAGAACTCTAGGGGATAATGTAATCCTTCGCCTGCTTTTACGGCAAACTCCCAATAATTGGAGATGACGAAAAGACCCGCATAGATCAGTGCTCCATCCAAAATGGGCAAGGCAATGCGCTTGGCAAAACGATGCACCACCGAAATGGAAGCGCGCAACAGAATGGCAAAATTGATGAGCAGCGAGAACATCCTTGCCCGCTCTTTCGAAAAGTGCTTTCGGGCAAAAATGGCCATCGCGTTATAGAACACGAAAACGTAATTCAGACTGCCCTTTTTGGTGCTTTCTCCTTTATAATGAATGATGCGCGCTTCGGGATAGTAGTAATTCTTGTAGCCGCCCAGAATAATGCGGTATGAGAGGTCGATGTCTTCTCCGTACATAAAGTAATCCTCATCCAAGAGCCCTACTTTATCCAAGGCTTCTTTGCGCATGAGCATAAAAGCGCCCGAAAGCACTTCAATCTCATGCGTTTCGTCCTTATCTAAAAACGTAAGATGATACTTCCCGAATCGCTTGGATTTTGGGAACAACCAGCTCAAGCCAAAAATCTTGTAAAACGCGACTTCGGGCGTTGGCAGACTGCGCTTGCTTTCAGGTAGAAAGTTGCCTTTTCCATCCACCATATTAATACCCAAACCACCGGCATCAGGATGCTCATCCATGAATTTGACCACCTTTTCAAATGTGTCTTCCTCCACTAATGTGTCGGGATTGAGCAGCAACACGTATTCTCCTTTGGCAATTTTCATTGCCTGATTGTTGGCCTTGGAAAAGCCACCATTGTCCTTATTGGCAATCAGTTTTACGTTCGGAAACTTGGTTTCTACCATCGCAACCGAGCCATCAACCGAATTGTTATCGACTACAAAAACCTCCGCTTCGATATTCTGAATGGCCACCATGACCGATTGCAAACACTGCTCTAAGAAGTGCTGCACATTATAATTGACGATGACGATGGAGAGTTTCAGAACCGTGGTTTTGGTTTCGCGAATATCCGAAACGAAGTTCATCGAAGCTAATTAGCGCAATAAGCCGACAAACCTCGTGATGCTGAATTTATTTCAGCATCTAGAACCTGAAACAAGTTCAGGTTGACGCTCGCTATTTATTGACCAGCGAATTCTCGTACGGAACGCGATTGATGAGCGAACGGCCAAGCGTGAGTTCGTCTGTGTATTCCAAACCACCGCCAACGGAAACACCGCGTGCCAAGGTGCTCAACTTTACATTGTATTTCTGTAGCTGCCGCGATAAGTAAAAGGTAGTGGTATCGCCTTCCATGGTGGTAGTGAGTGCGAAAATCACCTCACTTACTTCACCTGTTTCCAAGCGTTCCATCAATGGTGGAATATTGAGGTCTGATGGACCCACGCCATCCAATGGCGAAATGATGCCGCCAAGCACGTGGTACAATCCTTTAAACTGCTCGGTATTTTCAATAGAAACCACATCGCGAATATCTTCCACCACGCAGATGGTTGTGCGGTCGCGTCTTTGGTCGGCACAGATATCGCAGATTTCGCTATCGGTAATATTGAAACACGTTGCGCAATACTGAACCTGCTCTTGCAATTGTAAAAACGTATTGCCGAATTTCTTCAGTTCATCTGGATTTTTCTTGAGCAGATGCAGCACAAACCGAAAGGCCGTTTTATGACCTACGCCCGGCAATTGAGCAAATTCATCTACCGCTTGCTGAAGAACTTTGGAAACAAGATTCATTGGGGCGAAGATAGGATTGAAGGCCTTTATCTTTGACATTCTACAATATTCGAAAGAACATATAATGCAGACCTGTCGACTTTGCCAAAAGAAAAAATCGTTAATCAAGCGGACACACATTATCCCTGAATTCTTTTATACAGATCTCTATGATGAAAACCACCGCATGATTAGCTTCAGCGTCACCGAAAGAGCCAAAGGGGACACCAAAGTATCCAGACCTCCTAAAGGAGAATACGAGGGGGGGATTGCTTTGTAAGGAATGTGATGGCGACATACTAGGCTCGTATGAAAGCTATTTAGGTAGATTGATTCACGAGTATCGAACGCAACAACCTTTATCCATTAAATGTGAATCCATTAAAACTGAAAGCGGAAGCGAATTCTGGAGGTTGGAAAATCTAGATTACATAAAAACCAAACTTTGTCTCATCTCTGTTCTTTGGAGAGCAAGCATCTCCAAGCGACCAATGTTCTACGAAGTAGATTTGGGTCCGTATGAAGAAAAATTACGAGTGCAGCTTTTTGATGGTAGTTTTTCTGGTGATGAAGAAATTGAGATTACGGTACTTTCATGGAGAAATGACCCAAGTGTTGCGACAGACATTGTTGGGCAACCTCGTAAGCACAGAAAAGACGGTAAAACTTCTTATTCATTTATGTTGGATGGATTTATCGTGATGTTTGGTATCTCTGAAAAATCAGCTCCCGCCATGTTCAAGCCTTTCAGGCTTAAGGACGATGGAACCTTATCAATAGTGCACCTACCAAAAGGATATGTGAATGAGTTTTTAGTCAACTATAGTGGAGCATCAGAAATTCTAAGAAAAACATTTGGTTCAAACACTCAATAACGAACGACCCTTCGATTCAAGGATAGAAACACCAACAAGTCAATCTATTCATTTACTTACATACTATTAAAGTAAACTTATAATTTTACTTAAAACAATATACGTCAAGTTATTTATTTACTTTTGTTTCAATTAGTGGTCGTTATGGCAACTCGAAACAAACTCATATTGGAACAACTGGGGCGGAAGATGGAGCCTTTCCGTTCGGCCAACGGCATTCCTGCACCCGAGAAGGGTTGGCTGCACGCCATCCGCACGGCCTTGAACATGACCTTGGAGCAGTTGGGCAATCGGCTTGGCACATCCAAGCAATCGGCCAAGGCCATTGAATTACGAGAGGCGAATGGTAGCATTTCGCTGAAGAACTTACAGGAAGCTGCAAACGCCATGGACATGAAATTGGTATATGGTCTTGTACCGAAAAACGGCACATTAGACCAATTAGTGGGGCAAAAAGCACGTGCATTGGCTGAGAAGATTGTGAAGCGCACGCACCAAAACATGCAACTGGAGAATCAAGGCAACAGCGAAGAGCGAATTGCTTCAGCCATTGACGAACTAACTGATGAAATAAAGCGCGAACTGAGGCGATCGATATGGGATTGAAACTCGAATACCATGACGGCCAAACGCCTTTGGACGAAACGGAGAAGGAAGGTCTTCGCATCGCCTCGGTTTCTACTCATGCCGAATTGGACGAGCTGGAGCAGTTGAACTTGGAAAAGGCTTTGGCTTGGGTCATTCAGACCAAGTTGAAACCCAACCAGATACTTACCGAAAAATTCCTGAAGAACGTTCACAAACGCATGTTCGGTGATGTGTGGAAATGGGCAGGCGAATTCCGAAAAACGGATAAGAATATCGGCACAAAATGGACGCAGATACCCACGGAACTGAAACAATTGCTGGACGACACGAACTATTGGGTTGCCAACGAAACGTATTCGGCAGATGAGATTGCCATCCGCTTCAAACATCGTTTGGTAAGCATACATTGCTTCGCAAACGGAAACGGGCGGCACTCGCGGATGATGGCTGACATCATTATCGAAACCATTTTCAAATCTGAGGTTTTCTCATGGAGTCATTCGCGAATGGGCAAACCTGATGAGGTTCGCAAAACGTACATTGCCGCTTTGCGAGAAGCCGACAACGGTAATATCGAACCTTTGATAACCTTTGCTAGAAGTTAAGCTATGTCACCAACTCTCATCCTCTCCATCATCGCATGCTATTTCGTAGTGCTTTTCATTATCGGAAAAGTAACCTCGAAAGGCGCTGACAACGATTCTTTCTTTACGGGCAACAAGAACTCGCCTTGGTGGGTCGTAGCCTTCGGAATGATCGGTACCAGTTTGAGTGGCGTTACCTTCATTTCAGTTCCGGGATGGGTGGGAACATCGCAGTTTAGTTACATGCAAATGGTGCTGGGCTATTTGGTCGGTTACACCGTGATTGCCACAGTACTGATGCCCTTGTATTATCGGCTCAATCTCACTTCCATTTACACCTATTTGGATGACCGTTTTGGGAAATACAGCTACAGAACCGGAGCTTCCTTCTTTCTACTTTCGCGCACCATTGGCGCATCTTTTCGGCTGTACTTAGTAGCAGGTGTTTTGCAACTCACCATTTTCGATGCGTGGGGCGTTCCGTTCGTGGCAACAGTTATCGGCACCATCGTTTTCATTTGGCTTTACACTTACGAGGGAGGCATCAAAACCATCATCTGGACCGACACGCTCCAAACACTTTTCATGCTTTTGGCGGTTATTCTTACAGTCGGAATTATCAGTCAGGAACTCGGATTCGGATTCAGTGAAATGGTTTCAACCATCAAACAAAGCGATTATTCCAAAATGTTCTTTTTTGAGGATATGAATCATCCGAAATATTTCTGGAAACAGTTTATGGCTGGAGCATTTATCTCCATTGTAATGACAGGTCTGGATCAAGACATGATGCAGAAGAACCTGAGCTGCAAAAACATTGGCGAAGCGCAGAAAAACATGTTCAGCTTCAGTTTTGTGCTAGTGTTTGTCAATCTGTTTTTCCTTGCTTTGGGCGCATTGCTTTACCTGTTCGCAACTGCAAAAGGAATTGAAATTCCCGCTAAAACGGACGACCTCTATCCGTTGCTAGCAACAAGCGGAGAACTCCCTGTAATAGTCGGTGTTCTATTCATTCTTGGTTTAGTAGCTGCTGCTTATTCTAGTGCTGATTCGGCATTAGCGGCCTTGACAACTTCAGCTTGTGTGGACATTCTGGACGTTGAGAAAAAGCCGAAAAACGAACAGGTTAAGCTTCGAAAGAAAGTGCATATCGTAATGTCAGCAATACTTGTCCTAACCATCATGATATTCAAATGGGTGAACGATGAAAGTGTAATCAGTGCTGTTTTCCGCGTAGCGGGATATACTTATGGTCCGTTGCTCGGGCTTTACGCTTTCGGGCTTTTCACGAAGTTGAATGTGCGCGACAAACTCGTTCCGATAATCTGCTTGGCTTCGCCTGTTCTCACATACGTCATCAATGCCAATTCGGAAGCTTGGCTAGGCGGTTATAAATTCGGTTTTGAACTCTTGATTCTTAACGGAACAATCACCTTTATCGGATTGCTGCTGGTCTCTAAGAAATCAGAATTGAAGCTCGCTTAATCGCACTTGGTGCTTTCGAACTTCTTCCCCATTCACATCAATCAATTTGAATTGAATGAGCGGGTCAGTCTGTTCCCAATCAATTTCAATGATGCCCGCATTGTTTGGAGCAAAAGCTTCGCCAACGCGATTGTCGTTCGGTTCGATATGGCTCCATTCCTGCGTGATACCGCTTGAAGTGATATCATACAACGGATAGCAGCCATCAGCTTTCAACTTGGAGATTTCGCCCCAATGCACATCGCCCGAAATGAATAAGATGCCGTTGGCTTTGGTCTTTTTAATAAGCTCAACAAATTTCTCCTGCTCGCGCGGCATGTTTGCCCAAGCCTCATATCCGTTGTAGCTGATACCGAATTGACTGCTCGACATTACGATGCGGACATCGGCAGGTTCCTTCAACACCTTCTCCAGCCAAGCCCATTGTTCCTTACCAAGAAAGGTTGCAGACTTCCGCTGAATGGGGATGTAATCGTTCTTCCACTTTTTCTTTATTCCGAACAGATGTCCGCCAACATTCAATCGCAATGGATCGCGAAATGTTCGCGTGTCGAGCATGATGAACTGAACCCGCTGTCCGTCTGGCCCAATAGTGGTTGAGTGATAGATTCCTGGATGATTTTTGCGCTCTGAATCCTGCGGTTCGCACCAGAATTCAAGGAATAATTCTTTCGACTTTTTCTTCTTCGTGTAGAATTTCCCGCCATCATTCTTGCCGAAATCGTGGTCATCCCAAACGGCCAGAAAATAGCTTTCTTCATTTAGTTTCCTGAATTCTTCATGACAACCCAATTTGGTGTACTTCTCGCGAAGCACCTTCATGTTCTGAGAATCACCATAAATGTTATCGCCCAACCAGCAGAAAACATCGGGTTTGCGTTCCGCAATTTTCAGCAGCACAGGATAAGGTGCATTCTGATTGGCACACGAACCAAAACCGATGGTCGAAACCGTTTTCAGTTCCTTGCCTTCGTTCACTTTTCCGCAAAATGGTTGATCCGCATTCTGTGCTACCGCGATGGAGCAAATGAAAAAGGATAAAAGGAAAAACGTGGCTTTCATGCTGCAGAATTAGTAGCCATTTGTTGCTCCAATGTTTGCCTTGTGTTACCTTTTTTCGCTGGAACATGACTCATGGCATATTCGCTCAACGCGGTGATGGTCAAACTCGGATTCACGCCCAAATTGCACGGAATGACGGAACCGTCCAGCACGCGCATGTTTGGGTATCCGTGCACTTCGAACTTATCGTTTACAACACCTGTTTCATTTGTTTCTCCCATCGGGCAACCACCCAAAATATGCGCGGTTGAAGACATATTGAACAGCACTTCCGTAGTCGCATTCATGGCCGTTCCTCCAGTTTTCTCTGCGTAGCGATGCATTACATTTTGACCTACTTCGATGTATGCTGGAACTTGGGCGTTGTCTCCACTCGTGGCGGTCAAACTCCCACCAAAAAGACCTTTCTTCCACTTCATCTGCAAGGCATTGTCGAGCGATTGCATCACTAGAAGGATAATGGAATGATGCGCAAATTCTCTTCGAATCACATTCCACGCCTTTCGCGGACTGGTGATGAGATTCCAAAGCATTTTGAGTATTCGGACAATGGCTGGACCATCGCCAGCAGCCATCACGGAAAGTAATCCCATCGCACCAGAACCATCTCCATATTTAACCAATTCGATGTGCGTGTTATCATCTGGATTGAACACGCGACTGATGGCCAATCCGTAGTTCATCTTCTTATCAATGCCCGCAATTCCGCAAAGTGATTCTGAGTTCGTCCGAAGGTTCGCTCCCAGTTTATCCGACAAATTCGGAAGTGTTTTGAATTCTTCCTTCTGACGGAAAAGCAGCTTCATTGTGCCCAAAACTCCAGCGGAAAAAACGATTCCACGGCTTTTAAAAACCCTTTTCTTTTTCCCGAAAAGCGAAGTGGAAGATTCTGTGTGAACGTGGTAAATATCGTCCTTGAATTCAACCTTGGTTACACGTGTTTCGGCTTCAATCTTCGTTCCCCATTTTTCGGCAAACCAGAGGTAATTCTTATCCAGCGTGTTCTTGGAATTGTACCTACAACCCACCATGCAATTGGCGCATTCGATGCAGCCTTTGCGCATTGGCCCCAAACCATTGAAATAAGGGTCTTTCTCTACTTTTCTGTCTCCGAGATAAACCCCTACGTGGTCAACCGGTTTGTAGGTGTCCAATTTTCCCATGTCGATGGCAATCTGCTTCAACACCTCATCTTCTGGACCTTCTTTCTCATACTTCGAACTGCCGAGCATGAAGCGCGCCCTTTCATAAAAAGGTTGCAGCGTAGATTTCCAATCTCGAATGCCTGACCAAACTGGATTATTGAAAAATGCATCAGGCGGAAACATGTGCGTGTTGGCGTAAACCAAACTTCCGCCTCCAACTCCGGCACCGCCAAGCACCATTATTTTATTCAGGAAGTTGATTTTCTGAATTCCGAAGGCTCTGAGAACAGGCGCCCACAGGAACTTTTGCACGTTCCAATTGCTTTTCGGAAAATCTTTCGATTCCCAACGTTTGCCCATTTCCAGCACTAAAACGTCATAACCTTTTTCAGAAAGACGCATAGCAGAAACACTACCTCCGAAACCCGAACCAACCACGATGTGATCGTAAATCTTCTCTTCTGCCATCAGTAAACTTTACGATTATAAAGCTTCAGTGGTAATGTTGGCGGATCGATGGGGAGTCCGTGCTTGTTAGATTCAGTTTCCAACAAATAGGTCGTTTTATCCAATTTTGTGATGTTGAAATCGCCATCCACAAAATCATCAAGTTGCAAGCGCATTACATCCGGTTCCAATAAACTCCAAGTGCCTTCCACTTCGTATTGAAGCGTATCGGCAGCATAGTATGAACCAGTACATCTATCGTTATCGTAATAGTGAATCAGGTATCGAAAAGACGGGTCGTTTTCCTTGTAGCCAGGTAACAGCAGCGTACTCCAATTTAGGTCGCTGTTCGGAAGCCGCGCATCGTACATTTCGAAAGTAGAGGTCTTCAAACCTAAATCGACAAACACTTCGCATCCCGAAAAAGAAACGACTGCAGCCATCATTATCACTGAAAAACCAATTACGCGCATGCTACTTTTCAATTCCATCACCATTATTCTGTATTGCAAGATGCTCAAAAATAGCGATTGACCCTTTCGTTTTCACCCATATTGCAAAAGAGTGTTAAACCCAATTGAACGCGGGTTATATTTTTACCTTTGCACGAATTTTATTCTCAAAGGAAAAATTCGCCCATGTCATTAGATTCAAACAAGTTCCAAGGAGAGGGACTTACCTATGACGATGTTCTTCTCGTTCCAGCTTACTCCGAAGTCTTGCCGCGTGATGTGAACATCAGCAGCAAATTCACCCGAAACATCAGCATCAATGTCCCGATAGCATCTGCTGCGATGGACACTGTAACCGAAGCTGCCATGGCCATTGCCATTGCCCAAGAAGGTGGAATCGGAGTTATTCACAAGAACATGAGCATCGAACAGCAGGCACTCGAAGTCCGAAAGGTGAAACGTGCTGAAAGTGGAATGATCTTGGATCCTGTAACGCTGAAGGCTGATGCCTTGGTCGGAGATGCAGAGAACATGATGGCCGAATATAAGATCGGTGGAATTCCTGTGGTGGACGACAACCGAAAACTGGTCGGCATCATCACCAATCGCGACCTGCGCTTTGAAAAAAACATGAAGCGCCCGATCAGTGAGCTGATGACTTCAGAAGGGCTGATCACTATCACTGATGTGAAGGATGTTTTGAAAACCGAAGCCATGTTGCAAAAACATCGCATCGAAAAACTTCCTGTTGTTGATAAGGACTACAAATTGGTAGGACTAATCACCTACAAAGACCTTATCAAAACCAAACTAAGACCCAATGCTTGCAAAGACGAGCATGGCCGGTTAAGAGTTGCTGCGGCAGTTGGCGTAACTCCGGATATGCTTGAGCGCGTCACCGCATTAGAAGCTGTAGGGGTTGATGCGATCATCATTGATACCGCACACGGCCATTCAAAAGGAGTAGTCAACTCGTTGAAGATTGCGAAGGATGCTTTTCCAAACTTACAGGTGATTGTTGGAAATATTGCCACCGCAGAAGCTGCACTGATGCTTGTGAAGCATGGAGCGGATGCTGTGAAAGTTGGCATTGGTCCTGGGTCAATCTGCACCACGCGAATCATTGCAGGCGTTGGTGTTCCTCAACTTACCGCAGTAATGGATGTTGCCAATGCATTGAGAGGAACTGGTGTTCCAGTAATTGCTGATGGCGGCATAAAGTTTACAGGCGATATTGTGAAAGCTGTGGTTGCCGGTGCTGATGTGATCATGGCCGGAAGCATGTTTGCAGGAACCGAAGAATCTCCGGGCAGAACGATTATTCTGGAAGGAAGAAAATTCAAAACGTATCGAGGAATGGGTTCGATTGAAGCCATGCAAAAAGGCTCGAAAGACCGTTATTTCCAAGATGCGGAAGACGATATCAAAAAACTTGTTCCCGAAGGAATTGTTGGTCGAGTGCCTTATAAAGGAACATTGACAGAGGTCATGTACCAGATAGTTGGTGGACTTCGTGCCGGTATGGGATATTGCGGAGCCGCCACCATTACCGACCTTCAGAACGCCAAGCTAATCAAGATATCTCCAGCAGGATTCAGAGAGAGCCATCCGCATGGTGTTACCATTACTAGCGAAGCACCAAACTACAGTCCTTAGTCGGTCAATTTTGGCATGCTCATTTTTCTATTTTTGCGACCCTTATTAAAAACACTTTAAACTATGAAGAACAATTTCTTTAAAACGACCCTGCTTGTGGCCTTGCTAATTGGTAGCGTTGATCTTTTCGGCCAAGAGAAGGACGCTGTTCTCTTAACTGTTGACGGGCAGAACATTTCATTATCAGAATTTGAAGCGGTTTATAAGAAGAACAACCGAGATGAAACGATTGACCAGAAAGATCTGGAAGATTATCTTGACCTCTACATCAATTTCCGATTGAAAGTGCGCGAAGCTGAATCCTTGGGATTGGATACGGTGAAAAAATTCATTGAAGAGCTGAAAGGCTACCAAAAACAATTGGCAAAACCTTATCTAACCGATAAAAAGGTGTCTGAGAAACTTGTTCAGGAAGCCTACGAAAGAAGTTTGAAAGACATGCACGCCAGCCACATCCTTATAAAGGTTGGGCCAGATGCCTTGCCAAAAGATACGCTTGCTGCCTACAATAAGATTGAAGGCATCCGCAAGCAAGCATTGAAAGGCGATTTTTCTGCCTTAGCAAGAAAATATTCTGAAGATCCATCTGCCAAAGAAAACGGTGGTGATCTAGGTTGGTTTTCTGTGCTTCGAATGGTGTATCCATTTGAAAGCGCTGCCTACACTACACCAATTGGTGAAGTAAGCATGCCTGTTCGTACACGATTTGGCTACCATATCATTAAAGTTTTAGGAAGTCGTGAAGCACAAGGAGAGATCAGAGCTGCTCACATCATGATCAAAACTCCACCAGAGGCTACCGATGAAGACCGTCAAAAAGCGGAAGCTAAGATCAAAGAAGTAAAAGACCTACTAGATAAAGGTCAGAGTTTCGAAGAGCTTGCGAAGAAATATTCGGAAGACAAAGGTTCATCTACTAAAGGTGGCGAACTTCCAAAATTCGGAACAGGTAGAATGGTTCCTCCATTTGAAGTAGCCGCTTTTGGATTGAAAGCTGATGGCGATTACTCTGAACCGGTTCTTACAGATTATGGCTGGCACATCGTAAAACGATTGGAACGTTACTCAGTTCCAACATTCGAAGAAATTGAAAAAGAATTGAACTCGAAGGTTGCTAAAGACAGCCGTTCTGAAATGAGCACGACTTCGGTCCTAAATCGAATCAAAAAAGATTATGGATTCAAGGAAAATCGTGCTGCAGTTGATCAACTAAGCAGTTACTTGACTGACGCGATCATCGAAGGAAAATGGAACGCTGATACTGCCAAAGGGCTTAGCGCAGTTGTATGCGAGATTGGCGACAAAAAATTCACTCAAGAAGACTTGGCCAACTACATTGGCACACATCAGGTTAGAAGAAAAGCAGACGACCTGAAAGTGGTGCTTTATGCTATGTTCAATCAATTTGTGGACGAGAACCTGCTTGCTTATGAAGAGAGCAAACTAGCTGGTAAATACCCTGAATACAAAGCTTTGCTGAAGGAATACAGAGATGGAATTCTCTTGTTTGACCTTACAGACGACAAAGTGTGGTCTAAGGCTGTAAAAGACACTTCTGGATTGAAGGCGTTCCACGAGAAAAACCGTGATAAATTCATGTGGGAAAAACGATTGGATGCAGAAATCTACTATTGTCAGAAAGATTCTGTAGTTGAACCGCTGAAGAAAATATTACTTAAGAAATTGAAGAAAAAGAAACCAAGCAAAGAGGAAATTCTTAAGGAATTCAATGCGAATTCTCAACTCAATCTTCGAGTAGACCAAGGGATGTACGAGGCAAATGACGAGAAACTGTTGGAGAACGTTACTTGGGAAAAAGGCGTCTTTGGTCCGTTCAAAGATGGAGAGAATCAAGTGCTGATCTTGGTGAAAGCGGTTTCGGCTCCAACACCAAAAACATTGAAAGAAGCGAGAGGATTGGTTACTGCAGAATATCAGAACTATCTTGAAAAAGAATGGATCAATGAACTTCGTGGTAAATACAAGTTCAGCGCTAACCGCGACTTACTTCTACAGATCAAATAAGCTGCTGTTGCGCACCTTATCATATGCATTACTTCTCACCCTGCTATGGACCATAGCAGGGTGCGATTTTTTTAAAAAGGAAGAAAATCGCACTGTGGTTGCCAAGGCAAAAAACCACGAATTGTATCTAGATGAACTGGCATCGGCCCTTCCAACAGGCATCACGCCAGAAGACAGTTCAAGCTTTGCAAACAGCTACATCAAAACTTGGGCAACGCAGATGCTATTGCTTGATAAGGCAGAACTGAACCTGACTGAAAATGCCAAAGATGTAAGCGAGCAGTTGGAGGAGTACCGAAGATCGCTGATCATCTATCAATATGAAAAGCAACTGATCAACCAGCGGCTTGACACGACAATCTCTGCTAAACAAATTGAAGAATACTACAACAATAACAAGGACAATTTCGAGTTACAGGACAACATTGCGAGAGCCCTGTTTGTGAAGCTGGATAAGAATAGCAAGGACGTAGAGAAAGTGAGGAAACTGTGCCGGTCGGAAAAGCCAGAAGACAGACAAGAACTGGAAGAATACTCTAGTCAGCATGCAATGTCGTTTCATCTGAACGACCAGCAATGGGTTCCCTTCAGCGAATTATTGAACCAAATGCCGCACACGAATTACCTGAACGTAAATTATTTTTCGAGCTACAATTTTGCGCAATTGGAAGATTCCACAGCGCATTATTTACTTGAAGTGAAAGAACTTAAATACAAAAACAGTGTTTCGCCAATTGAGTTTGAAAAGCAGAACATCAGAAGTATACTTTTGAACCAGCGTAAACTGGAGCTCATTCAACGCTTGGAAAGAGACATATTTGAAGAGGCGGTTTCGAAGAACCAATTCGAAATCATGAATGAATGATATGAAGAATACATTACTTACGCTTTTCACTCTCATCTTTTCCTTCAGCAGTTTTGCTCAAGAAGGACAAACCATAGACCGCGTGATTGCGGTTGTTGGCGGAAGCATCACACTGCAATCTGAACTGGAAACGCAGTATTTGCAAATGCTGGCTTCTGGCTATGAACCCAATGATGATAGCCGATGCATCGTATTTGAAGAGCTTCTTTACGGAAACCTGCTGTTGCACCGCGCCAAGGTAGACAGTCTTGAGGTATCTGACGGTGAAGTGGAAGACGAACTGTCGCGCAGGTTAGAGTACTTCATTGCGCAGCTAGGTTCGCAAGAAAAATTGGAGGAGTATTACGAGAAATCAATCCTCGAGATCAAAGATGAATTCCGCGAATTGATCAAGGAACAATTGCTTACCCAAAGGATGCAGGCCAAAATCTCTGGCGACATTAAGGTGACTCCGGCCGAAACACGTGCTTATTTCAATCGGATACCGAAAGACAGTCTTCCATTCATCAACACCGAAATTGAACTCGGAAGGATCATGCGTAGACCTGCCATTACCAAAGAACAGAAAGCAGCTGCCAAAGCTGAAGCTGAGGAATTAAGACAGCGTGTATTGAATGGCGAAAGTTTCCGTGCATTGGCCATTCTGTATTCTAAAGATCCTGGCTCTGCCAAAAAAGGTGGCGACCTCGGTTTCTTTGAGCGCGGAATGATGGTTCCCGAATTTGATGCCGTTGCCTTCCGACTGAAAGAAGATTCGGTTTCCGAAGTTTTTGAAACGAGCTATGGCTTCCACTTCATGGAAATGCTTGAAAGACGTGGCGAACAGATCAATATTCGCCACATTCTGATTCAGCCTAAAACCTCCATTTTAGATCTTGAGCTATCGCGAACATTTCTCGACAGCATACACGAACTGATTACCGAAAAGAAAATGACATTTGCTGAGGCAGCAGAGAAATTCTCTGATGACCCTGAAAGCAAATCGAATGGCGGAATGATGTTTAACCCGATGACGGGTGCGCCTGCTTTCGACATGGATCAGCTTGGTTCCATTGATCAACGCCTCTTTCTTACAATCGAGAACATGCAAGCAGGCGATATTTCGAAAGCTGTTAAAACCCAGTCGCCTGATGGTAAAGAAGCCTACAATCTGTTTTATCTGAAGAAAAAATCTGAGCCGCATATTGCCAATATGCAAGACGATTACCAACGGATTCAGCAAGCTGCCTTGGCAGAAAAAAAGAACAGAGCCGTTGAGAAATGGATCAACGATAAGGCCGTAAAAACATACATTCGAATTGACGATGACTTTAAGGATTGTCCTTTTACTCATCATTGGACCAAGAACTGATCATGACAACATTTAAGAGTGATGTAGAAGCGATGGAAGCGTTGCAAAACGCTTACAAGAATCTGACAAAAGAGATCGGGAAAGCCATTGTTGGACAGGAAACGGTTGTAAAAAATGTGCTTATTTCCATCTTCAGCCATGGCCACTGCCTGCTGATCGGTGTGCCCGGTTTGGCAAAAACACTTCTTGTGAATAGCATTTCAGATGCCTTGGGCTTGAGCTATAATCGTATTCAGTTCACCCCGGACCTTATGCCATCTGACATTATTGGCACTGAAATTCTGAACGACCAACGCCAGTTTCAATTTGTAAAAGGACCGTTGTTTGCCAATATCGTATTGGCTGATGAGATAAACCGTACGCCACCTAAAACACAGGCTGCATTGCTTGAGGCGATGCAGGAAGAAGCGGTGACAACAGGCGGTGTCCGTCACGAATTGCCACATCCATTCTTTGTATTAGCCACGCAAAACCCGATTGAACAGGAAGGAACCTACCCGCTACCAGAAGCACAATTGGACCGTTTCATGTTCAACGTTTGGTTAGATTACCCTTCATACCAAGAAGAATTGAACGTAGTAAAACTGACTACGACTGATAAGAAGGTAAAACTGAATCCGGTGCTAAGCGCTGAAGAGATCGTTTTCTTTCAGCAGTTGATCCGTAGAGTTCCTGTTCCAGAAAACGTGTATGAATATGCAGTAAAACTGGCCACCAGCACTAGACCGAACACCGAAATGGCCAACGCCAAGGTGAATGAATATGTGAACTGGGGAGCTGGTCCGCGTGCATCACAATACCTAATTATCGGAGCCAAATGCCATGCTGCCATCAATGGCAAATTCTCTCCTGATATTGCTGATGTACGAGCCGTGGCAGAACCGATTTTGCGCCACCGAATAGTGCGTAACTATAAGGCCGAAGCAGAAGGCATTACGGTAGAAGACATCATTGCCGAATTGGTGAAAGCCTAAAGGCTGAATGCCTCAGGTTGATGTGTAGAATCAACCTTTCAGTTCAAAAGTCTACTGTCCTGCCAATTTCTGCAGGATCTCTAATAATCTCGGGTCGCTTGGGCGCGGAGCGTTTGGATCGACAACTTTGCCTTTCTTATCAAAAATGAGGTAACGAGGAATGCTGTGGACACCAAACTTGGCAGTAACCTCAGAACCCCAACCTCCTTTTGACAGGCCATGCACGCCTTCAATCCCTAATTCTTCGATCGCCAATTTCCAAACTGTTTCTGTGTTGTCGATGGAGATGTATAGAAATTCGATCTCCTTCAGTTCCTTCTTGCTTAGCTTCTCTTTAAGTGCCTTTGAAAATGGGAATTCCTTTCGGCATGGTCCGCACCAACTTGCCCAAATATCCAAGTAGACAACTTTGCCTTTCAGCTCGGAAAGTTTGAAGGTCTTGCCGTTGATTCCTTGTAATTCCACATCAACCTCATCGTGTGTGGATTTAATGTCGTTCACCGCAATTTCCACTTCGTCATCTTTCGCTTTCAGTCTTTCGGCCAAGCTATCTTCCACCAATTTCACAAACACTTCGGAACCAGAGGTTCCAGCCAGTTGATCGCGCATTTGGCGTAATAACGATGGTTGTACGTAAATCGAATTGGCAAGCAAGGTTTGTGTTAGAAAATACTGAAGCGCCTCGCCTTTCAGGTTTTCTCTGGCCACATTGAATGCCTCTTGAACCTGCGCTTGCTTGTCTGCAAACTTCATGAAATCGTAAGCTTCCAAGGCCTTGTAATCCACAAATTGAAGCAGCAATTCGCGAAAAAATCTGCTATCCAATTCGGAGCTTTTATTCATGCGTTCCCAATTCAAGCCCTCTATAAGCACTTTCGGAACCTCTGTTGCCTTTGGGATGGAACTACCAGCGGTTTTAGCTTCCGAAAACTTGAACAACGAAAGGAAATAATAGTAGCCAATGTGATTTTTGTAGGCTTTCGAAAATGCTTCTGGAAGCTTGGGATCAAACTTTTCCATGGCGGAAATAACATCATTTCTCAACCTGAATGACTCCATTTCCATGGCATCGATGTTGGTGGCGTCTTTTGCCTGTCCATCCAACCATTCCATCGTGAGTTTTGAGCCGAACTTCTCCTTTATCTGCGAAGCGAACGCATGAATATTACCTCCATCGCCACTGAATTTTACCGTTTTATCATCCTCCAAAAAGTCAGCTTCGAATTCGATATTCAGCGAGTCTGCGTACTTCCATGCAAACACACTTCTGTCTTTGCCTTTGTAGCTCAAGGTCATCCAACCCGAAGCTGGAATTGTAACCGTTTTGGAAAACGAAGCATTTTCAACCGGAATTTCTTCTTGCCAAGAACCATCGAAGAAATCCTTTGGGAATTGCGCCACTAATTTCTCGTTGGCCAACCCACTGATGGTGCCGGTAAAATGAAATTGCTGCGCCCAAGCGGTGTTTACCAGCAGGAACGCAGCAATGATCAAAATTCTCTTCATGTATTATTCAACCTTAATAATGCGTGCCACTGCTGGACGCTTATCAGTTATCACACGAATTAAGTATGCACCTTTTGCCAATCCAAGATCTGAGGCGCTTACCGCATACTTTTTCGTGCCTGGGGTCATTTTCCCTTTATAGAATTCGTGTAAAATCCGGCCTTTTAGATCAATGAGTTCCACATTTGCCCAAAGATCTTGATAGACTTCAAACTGTACCGTTGCCTCGTTATTGAACGGGTTAGGATAAACATCAATACCAGAAACAGGAAACGCTGTTCCATCCTCTACACTACTATTTGGGTCAGATTGCTTAATGATGGTCCATTCGTCCAAAATCTCACCGTCTTTGGTCAAATATTCTCCAGATAAAGTATCTCCATGAATGTATAGCATGGTAGATCCTACACACGTATCGCATCCATGGCCGTAGTACATAACCGGGTGTTCCAGACCAGCGTCAGATTCCGAACTACCAGAGTTCCCTTGAACTATATACATTGTACCCAAGTTCTGATTGGGGCCATCCTTGTACTTGATATAAGGCGTTCCTTCAGATAGCTTACCGCTAGAACCATCAACCAAATGTTGACTCGGGTTAAAATCACTGGACACACCGAAAAACCCATTCACCAGATAAGAACGTTCATAAACATGGCTATGACCCGCAATGAGCAAATCAACACCATAACTTTCAAGTACGGGAGCAATGTTTTCTCGGACAGCCTTCATATATACTTCGTAAAACGTTCCTGATTCATGTGACCCATCTGTGTGTGGCGGCTGATGAATGAAAGCGACTACCCATGGCTTGTCATTGGCCTGCAGGTCGGCATGCATCCAATCAATGAACGGAGAACCATCGAATGAAAAAATGGGACTTACACCCGTCCAATCCCACATTTCATTTAACGGATTGCCTATTTCTGAGTTCAACGACATGAAATGCACATTTCCATAGTCGAAAGAATAATACAACTCGTAACCTGACGGCACACCTCCGATCTCTCCATTGGTAGGTACATCTATGACATCGTAATAAGGGCCATCGTGCGTTGTAGGGTCGGCACCTGGCACGATACTCGCTACTGATCCGTAGTCATGATTTCCTGGTGTTGCCATGAAAGGAACTCTCGGCAAAACTTCTGGATAACCATACTGTGTCTCAAAAACTGTCTCTGTGTACTCAGCATCCGTGCCATCTGGATAAGCATTATCACCCAACCAGAACCACATATCGGGCATATCATCCCCAATACGATTCAAATAGGCATCCTTAACAGCCACTTGTTTGGAGTTCCCTTTTCCAAAATCGCCAATTGCCCAGATGTTTATGGGCTGCACTGTGCCAATTTCAGGAGAGGTTTTGAAGCGATGGTTTTCGTCTGCACCGGCCAAAACCGAACTACCATCACTCACCGCATAATAGTATTCGGTGTATGGATCGAGGCCGGTTATGTTTACCGTGTGATCGGTAACAGATGCCGAAACATCAACCTGATTATCCATTACGGTGGCCAAACTTGAACCGTAATATACACGGCCTGGTGTTGGCGAGTCTGTTCGCCACATCACTTTCATGCTGCTTGAGGTTGGAAACTGCAAGTATGGTCCGCGTGTAACCAATTGTGCCTGCGATTCGGCACATGCCAGAGCAGAAATAATCAGAAATAGAAATGTCTTTTTCATTGCTTGATTCAATTAAAGGGACTCAAATTTAGTCTTTCAGGATTGAATCAAATACGCTAGCGTAAACCTTAATCAAAAGGTGATATTCCTAATTTCACGCCCGTTGATGAAAAACCTCCTTTTATGGCTCATGGCCATTGTTCTTAGTTCGTGTACTACGGATGTGCTACTGCCATGCAGCGAAGATGGCGTGGCGGGCGAACTATGTAGGGAATATCGCTACTTCAACGATTCGCCAGTTGGGTACGTGACCTTTGCACAGGAAGGAGATTCTTTGATGATATCGAAGAGCTACAACCAAGCTTCCAACTTGGAAAAAACGATGACGGAACAGTTTGATGATGGTAGAACATCCATCATTTCCGAAAAATTCCCAGACAAGGAAAGTCGTGTGCAAACTTGGCATTACAACGAAATGGACAGTCTTTGGCTGATCGTGTATGGCGCCAATGACAGTTCGTTGGAAATCTCTTACGAGAATGGGAAGCGCTTGCGTGAAGTCTATTTCCATCAGGGCGTAATGAAGCGATTTAACGATTACCGCTATTTTGTGGATGACGGGAACCTGTATCGGATCTACAACTATGGAACGGACAGCGCCTTGCAAGGCTACCGAAGCTTCGAATACTTCAATTCCACCGGGCAGACAAGAGTCTCTTTCTACAGCGCTGAAAACGATCTGGTGGGTAAACGCTTGTATAATTCACAGAATGGGTTGATAACTTCAATTGTGTTCTCGGACAATTCAGGTACGGTGACCGAGCGCTCCGATTACATTTATGATGCCTCGCTGCATTTGGTTGAAAAGACCGAAATGAAGGGCATCGATACCTACAAAAGTGTATTCATCTATCATTGAAAAATGAGCAAAGAACATTCTCTAAGAGACAAGATCAATTCTGTTTACGAGTTCCACGATGCGTTTGGGATTGAGAACAATGACAAACCGGAAAGCACGCTATCCGAAGCAGACGTTCTGCTTCGACATAGGTTAATGCACGAGGAGAATGAGGAGTATCTGGAAGCGGCCAAGAATGGCGACCTCGTGGAGATTGCGGATGCTCTTGGCGACATGATGTATATTCTATATGGAACCATCTGCAAGCATGGTCTGCAAGACAGGATCGCAGAGATCTTTGATGAGATACACCGCAGCAATATGAGTAAGCTTGGTGCTGATGGCAAGCCTATTTACCGCGAGGACGGTAAAGTGATGAAGGGTGAAAACTACTTCCGACCGAACATTGCCAAATACCTGGCAGAGCAAACTGATGAAGAGCATGTTGGGAATTAGGTCAGAATCAATCACCTACTGACAGTATGCGAGTAATCTGCTTGGTTTTTCTTTTCGTCTGCTCAGTATCAGGTAGTTTTTCCAAGGTGCACCCCTTGAAAATGTCGTTCAGTAACCTTGTCATCGACTCAAAAGGGGGTGTCAACCTTCAGACTCGGATATTTTTGGATGACATTACTGCTCGCATGCAAGAATTGTACGGCTTAGAGCCAGTCGACTTTTCTACGGTTGAAAGCGATGGCACAAAGGCATTGCAGCAATACTTGGGCAATCACTATTATTTTGAGCAGAATGGAAAGAAGGCGATCCTCAGGATCAATACCGTTTCCTTTTCTAAGAACCGACTGGCGTTGGTTCTTCATCTGAGCACAGATGCTCCATTGGATGTGACGAAAGAAGTGTTCCTGACCAACACATTATTGTGTGATGCTTCCGAAAAACAAAAGAATGACATACTATATATGGAGGAGCATTATCTATTAAGTATGGATAATCCAAGAGTGAAAATTGAACTCAACTAATGGGGCATTATATTCAACTTGGTATTGAACATATTCTGGACCTAGAAGGGCTGGACCATCTATATTTCATAGTTTCTTTCTGCCTTTTATACACCATAAAGGATCTGCGTAAAATTGCAGCTCTTGTTACAGCATTTACCGTTGGCCATAGCATAACACTTGCCCTAGCAGCTCTCGACAAGATCAATGTGAATGCTGACCTTATTGAGATGCTTATTCCTATAACGATCCTGATAAGTTGCCTACTCAATTATTGGACACTTCTGAAGGAAAGCGAATACCGCACGCCAAAGGGCTATCTGATATATTTGATCATACTGTTTTTCGGGCTGATACACGGTCTGGGCTTTTCCAACTTTCTTTCTGCCATGCTATTTGATGGAGAAAGTATAGTGACTCCATTGCTAGGCTTTAACATCGGAATTGAAGTTGCACAACTGATCATTGTCTTGGCCGTACTCTTGCTTCTTTCGGTAAGTGACCGACTTTTACAATGGAAGAAAGCAGTCCGGCTGGTTTTGAACTCTGTGGTTACGCTAATGGTGCTTAAGATGATTTTCGTTTAATAAGGCTAGACTGAGAAGCAAAGCAAAACGAAACCATTCTACTTCATGCCGAATATTGCCATGTATTTAGGCGAAACTAATAATTGAGTTATCTAGCAAACGAGCATGTTTGGAATTTAGCAACAAGCAGTTCCATTTGGTGGAAGCCATCAGACCATTTGTCTGCCGAATTCCAACATTCTCGTCAATGTCATAGAACCGGTATCCCAAACTAGCTACCATTGCCTCCATTTTGGCTGCTCGTTCAGCATCTTTCAACTCAATAAGGATTGATGGCTGCCATCGCTGTAATGCGTCCTTCATCCCTTCAATTACTTCAATCTCAAACCCCTCAACATCAATCTTGACCAAGTCTAGCGAACTCCAATTTTTCCGAACTAAATAATCGTCCAATCTTATTACCTCGACTTCCACTGCCCGTATTCCTTCATGATGCTCAACCTCTTCCTTCACTAAGGATGCATGATAATGATGTTCGGCAGGCAGATCATAAATTATCGTTGATCCATTTGAATTGGAAGCAGCCATTTTCTCCATTGTCACATTCATTCCATTCAAGAGAATGTTTGCCTCCAGCTTTGAAAAAATCCGATCAATCGGCTCAAATGCGGCCAAATTTGAATTAGGATTGGCAGATTTGGCCACAATGGAATAAACCCCGGTATTCGCACCTATATCTACTATATTCTTGGAATGCTCGCACAGGGCATACCAGATCTGAAGAGAAGCGCGCTCATCATGAAAAGTGCCTGTCCAGAAAATTGAAGTCTCAAAAGATGAATTGTGATTGATTAGTTTAAGCGTCTGACCATTGAAGTTGAATGAGAATTCTCCCTGAAAGTAAAGGTGCTGCCAGCTAGATTCTGACAATCCAAATTTTCTAAGCAAACGAAACAGGTACTTTTTACCTGGTATTAGCTTATATAAATCTCGAAGAAATTGCATTTGAATTACTGTTGAATAAGTTGATTGTTCTCAGCATGGCATGGTGATTAAATACTTGCTTTTTGAGAGGTCTTTGTTTTCGTCGCTTGATTTAATGGCGAATTATTTGCCAAGTATCAGAAAAATAAATCGTTTCCTAATGTGAATTATTGAGTGGCGATCGGTTTTATGGTTTCCACAATCAATCGGGGTTCATCTGCGTAGCTTGAGTTTGAGAGGAGTCTATCTACTGCGAGGATGGTAAGGTGATGAAGGGTGAGAATTATTTCAAGCCGAATATTGCGAATTTCCTTACTGAAAAGTTCTAAGCGTTCCTTACATCCCATCTCACTGTGAGCTGGCCGAGGGCTTTTAACATTCATTTCACGCTATTTATGGATTCTGTCAAAGGACGCGCGGTCAGAGTTACATCATGCATTGACAGACCTGCGGATGGCTTTGTCAATAGCCAAACACCAAAAGAGTAAGGTTACTTGTGCTGGTACAATCTGTTGTCAATTGGATTAGACATCTGACTTAGACTTAAAAGAGACGCCCCCGTTCAGCTAACCGAACGAGGGCGTTTATAATTAAGATAGAACGAGCCTAGAACTTATAGATATAGCTGAATGAATCAGTACCATTTCTCATGAATGTGGCCACTTCACCAGCGTTGAGAAACACGGAACTGCCGAAATTATCATAATACACACCTATACTACCTACGCTTGTGTTTTTCAGAACTACTATCAACGATTTCTGGAAGATAGGGTCAACGGCAAGATCAACATCTGTAGTGGCTTCAGCCGCAAGAGAGATATCTGCACCAAGAGAATTTAAACCAGTTGTTGTGATTGTACCGGCTACTTCTAGGCTTGCAAACCCTGGACCATCTCCCGTTCCAAGACCAAGGTTGGTGCGGGCCGCACTTGCATCGGCACTGCCCACCAATGAGCGGCCGAACACTGTAAAGTCAGTTACATTGTAAGTGTCGGAACCTGTGGTGTAGATCATTTTATCAGCCGCTGTGGTAAGGCCGGCTATATATGTAAGGGCTTGACTGAACGGCTGCACATCAGTACCAATGGCAAGGCCAAGATTGGTTCGGGCATCACTTGCATTGTTTGCGCCAGTACCACCATTGGCCACAGTTATGGCTGTACCGTTCCAAACACCGGAACTCAACGTGCCTACCCCTGTGATGCCACTGTAACTGCCAGCCAAACGAGCAGAAGCCACAGTTCCAGATGACAGGTTACTTGCGTTAAGGTTGGTAAGGCCTGAACCGCTTCCTGAGAAGGCAGCGGCCAGTACTGAACCTTGGTAGTTGCTTGTCACTACACTTGATTCAATGCTGAACTCGGTTCCGTTCAGTGCTAAACCCGTTCCGGCTGTATAAATGGTTTCATCGACTATCTCGAATCGATTATATTGGTTAGATCTAAGGATTTTCCCTTCACCACCAGCATCGTCAAGCTTGGACAAGGTTACAGCACCATCAGCTATATGATTGGTCCATACCGCACCAGTATACATTTTTGACGCGGTGATAGACTGGTTCGCGATCTTGGCACCGTACACAGCACCATCAGCTAGTTTGGCATTGGTTATAGCACCGTCAGCAATATCGGTTGCAACTACACCGGTTAGCTGACTGCCGTCTCCTAGAAGGGTGTCGGCCGTTACGTTACCATTTACCAATAAGTCACCATCTATCCGTGCGCCAGCAAAAACAACATAATCCGAACTACCCAACTCAATGTATGTGCGCATTTCATACCCGTTAATCTTACTCAGAAATTCGCGGCCAACATATGAAATATCAGTAGTGGCATAAGTATTACTGCCAGTAGTGTAAATCATCTTGCCAGCATCTGTGGTAAGCCCAGCTATTGATGTAAGTCCTGCATTGTAAGCCTGCACATCAGTACCAATGGCAAGGCCAAGATTGGTTCGGGCATCACTTGCATTGTTTGCACCAGTACCACCATTGGCCACAGTTATGGCTGTACCGTTCCAAACACCGGAACTCAACGTGCCTACCCCTGTGATGCCACTGTAGCTGCCAGCCAAACGAGCAGAAGCCACTGTTCCTGATGACAGGTTACTTGCGTTAAGGTTGGTAAGGCCTGAACCGCTTCCTGAGAAGGCAGCGGCCAGTACTGAACCTTGGTAGTTGCTTGTCACTACGCTTGAATTGATACTGAAGGTGGTACCATTGAGGCTCAGTCCTTCTCCTGCATCATAAGTGGTATCGTAATCGTCTTCTGGAATTCCAAGTCCAACTATGTCGTTCTTGGTAATATTCAATTTGCTGAATGCGATGGCGGCTGTGGCGGAGACATCTGCATTTGCTATGCTCCCATCAGCAATGGCAGTTGACCCGATGTTGGTGAGCCCTGAACCGCTGCCGTAGAAACCGACAGCTGTAACGTTACCATTGTAATTAGATGTTACAACGCTGGAGGTAATGTTAAAAAAACCACTGGCCAAGTCCAAACCTGTTCCAGCATAGTATTCTGGACCAGATGGTCCGGTTGGGCCCTGTGCTCCTGTTGGGCCAACTGCACCAGTTGCTCCTGTTGCTCCAGTTGGGCCAGCAGCAGCCGATTCCCAAGTGGCAAGTCCATTGGCATCACTGGTAAGCACTTTCCCAATTCCAGGAGTGCCGCCAGTTATTTTAACCTGCCCGTTAACATCTAATTTAGCACCAGGTGTGTTTGCTCCAACGCCTAGGTTTCCGTTCGGGTCGATTGTCACAAGTTGAGTGCCGTTGTTGTTTCTTACTCTTAGAATGTCTTCACTTGCTTTACCATCTATGGTAAGTGCCACGTCTACGTCATGCCCGTGGTTATTTCCACTAGCATCTAGTAAAGAACCAGTAGAACCCCATACTACTAAACCACCTCCCCGAACCGTGAGTTTAGAACTGCTGTATCCGGAAGTACCTCCGATCACAATCTGCGAACCATTATGGAAGATATTGGATGTAGCCACCCAATCAGAACCATCATTATAAAGGGTTTGCCCAGTTGTTCCTACAACTCCGAATGCTCCTGTTGGGCCTTGTGGACCTGTTGGGCCCGTGGCTCCGATCGCGCCTGTAGGTCCCGTTGCTCCATCGGCACCGGCCAATCCGTTAGTTCCTGTGGAACCTGTAGCACCTGTAGCTCCTGTTGGGCCAGCGACTCCTTGAATTCCCTGCGCACCCGTTGCTCCGTCAGCACCTGCAGGTCCTTGGTTATTTGTCCAGATCACAGATCCTCCACTGACCACTGTTATTTGTGTTGCATAACTGCCACTGGACGGACTACACATAAATGTTCCGTAATATCCTGTAGTAGCATCATCTCCAGATTCAAAGCTTGCCCCAATGCTGCTGTTGGACACCGTGATGTAATATGTAGTGCCAGACGTAACGGACACAGGAGTACTGAACACCCAAGTGTTCCAAGCACTATTGGTGGTCGTAATGGCATCTGAAGTACCCAACGTGGTAGGGCTGCCACATGAACCGTTAGGACCATCATTGATGATCAGGGATCCCGTGTTGCTTCCGCTGGCGTAAAGCTGTATTTGAGTGATGACACCAGAAACGGTAGGTGTAAAGGTCATCTGTTCGTAATCCAGCGCGCCTAATCCACCACCTACAGCGCCATTACCGAAAATAGTTGACGTTTGACCGCCAGATGCTTCCTGAACCTCATCATCATCCGTATTGAAAATCATCATACCAGCCTCAGCGGTCAGTGCATTGCGCTGCGATGTGGTCAATCGTGGCAACAGCAATGCTCCGTCCGTTCCGCTCAACTCCAATATGGCATTGTCGTTAACAGTGGATGTTCCGATGGCAGCGTGGTTGGTGGTCTTATCGTAAACGAACTCAGCGTCTGCACCTGCATTGCCACCATCATTGAAGTTCACCTGCTTGTCTGAACCTGCAATTGGGCCTGTTGGGCCTTGGGCTCCTGTGGCTCCAGTTGGCCCTGTTGCTCCATCGGCACCAGCCAATCCGTTAGTTCCTGTGGAACCTGTAGCACCCGTTGCTCCATCGGCCCCATCATTACCGTTTGAACCTGCGGCACCTGTTGGTCCAGTAACTCCTTGAATACCCTGTGCACCAGTCGGGCCTTGAGCCCCTGTAGCGCCCGTTGCTCCTGCTGGGCCAACTAACGAAGCGGTTGATTGCCATGAAGCTACACCGTCAACGTCAGAAGTAAGCACATATCCATCGGTAGCTCCGGTGGTCATTTGAAAATCATAGGTCTTTATCGTTCCGGCAACATCCAGTTTAGCAGTAGCATCTGTTGTTCCGATTCCTACATTTCCTCCACCATAAACCATTCTGATATCTCCATTATTATCATCGTTGAGATATAATACTCCGAGTCCTTTACTTCTCAATTGTATGCCATTATCATCAGGCACATTGCTTCCGTCAGGATAAATGGTTGAACGTGTTGGTGTATTGATCTGAATATCCACATTGGAGCTGCTGTTGGAAAGCATCAGGTTTCCTTCTACATGTAGCTTAGCATCAGGTGATGTTGTTCCGATACCGACATTACCGGTTGGCACCAAGATTCTACCGTTTGCATCATCAACATCAATTCGATGACCATTCCCTTGGTTATCCAAGTCTCCAATTGAAATGGCGGATGAAGAACCATGGAACTTGTTGTACCAGTTGCCGCCATCATAATGTGCCATCCACAATTCACCTCCACCGCTGGACACAAGAGTTGCATGACCATTGTTCAGCTCAACTCCACTTCCATTATCGAAAGTGCTGTTCTGGTAAATATTCAACTCACTACCTGCACCTCGGATATCTCCATCTACTACAAGGTCTCCATTCACATGCAGCTTACCGGATGGAGAGGTAGTACCTACACCAACGTTTGTTCCATCGTTATATAAGACTGAATTTGCCACCCAATCCGAACCATCGTGTCTAAGCGTTTGCCCTGAAGTACCAGCAACCAAAGGACCTGTTGCACCTTGAGCTCCTGTCGGACCCTGAGCACCCGTTGCTCCAGTCAATCCTGTTGGACCTTGTGCGCCTGTGTTTCCTGTTGGTCCTTGCGCACCTGTTGCTCCTATAGCTCCTGTATTTCCTGTTGGACCAGTCAATCCTGTTAGACCCGTTGCTCCTGTGTTTCCTATTGGTCCTTGAGCACCTGTTAAACCTGTATCACCTGTTGGCCCTTGTGCTCCGGTTGCACCTGTTGCTCCAACCGCTCCTGTAGCTCCTTGGATTCCCTGTGCGCCTGTTGCTCCTGTTAGACCTGTTAGACCCGTTGGGCCTTGAGCACCCGTTGCGCCATCGACACCATCGATTCCGTCAATACCATCTGCACCAGCTATGCCTTGGATTCCTTGAGGACCAGTTGCACCTGTCAGACCTGTAGGGCCTTGTGCACCTGTGGCTCCATCAAGTCCATCGATTCCATCAATACCATCTGCACCAGCTATGCCTTGAATTCCTTGCGGACCTGTAGCTCCGGTCAAACCTGTAGGGCCTTGTGCACCTGTGGCTCCATCGACACCATTAATTCCGTCAATACCATCTGCACCAGCTATTCCTTGTGGTCCTTGCTGGCCTGTTGCTCCTGTCAGACCTATAGGGCCTTGAGCACCTGTGGCTCCATCGACACCATCAATTCCATCAATACCGTTTGCACCAGCAACGCCTTGTATTCCTTGCGGACCTGTAGCTCCGGTCAAACCTGTCGGACCTTGAGCACCTGTCGCTCCATCGACACCATCAATTCCATCTATTCCATTTGCACCAGCAACACCTTGGATTCCTTGTGGACCTGTTGCTCCTGTCAGACCTGTAGGGCCTTGTGCACCTGTGGCTCCATCGACACCGTCAATTCCATCAATACCATCTGCACCAGCAACGCCTTGGATTCCTTGCTGGCCTGTTGCTCCTGTCAGACCTGTAGGGCCTTGAGCACCTGTTGCTCCATCGACACCATCAATTCCATCAATACCGTTTGCACCAGCAACGCCTTGGATTCCTTGTGGACCTGTTGCTCCTGTCAGACCTGTAGGGCCTTGTGCACCTGTGGCTCCATCGACACCATTAATTCCGTCAATACCATCTGCACCAGCTATTCCTTGTGGTCCTTGCTGGCCTGTTGCTCCTGTCAGACCTGTCGGACCTTGAGCACCTGTCGCTCCATCGACACCATCAATTCCATCTATTCCATTTGCACCAGCAACACCTTGGAGTCCTTGTGGACCAGTCGCACCCGTTAGACCTATTGGGCCTTGAGCACCTGTTGCTCCATCAATTCCATCGATACCATCGATGCCATTAATACCATTTGCACCAGCTATGCCTTGGATTCCTTGTGGACCTGTTGCGCCTGTTAGACCTGTAGGACCTTGTGCACCTGTGGCTCCATCGACACCATCAATTCCATTTGCACCAGCAACACCTTGGATTCCTTGCGGACCTGTTGCGCCTGTCAGACCTGTAGGGCCTTGCGCTCCGGTTGCGCCATCGACACCATTAATTCCGTCAATTCCATTTGCTCCTGCTATGCCTTGGATTCCTTGTGGACCTGTTGCTCCCGTCAGACCTATAGGGCCTTGGACGCCTGTTGCTCCATCGACACCATCGATTCCGTCAATACCATCTGTTCCAGCGATGCCTTGGATTCCTTGTGGACCTGTTGCACCTGTCAGACCTATAGGGCCTTGAGCACCTGTGGCTCCATCAAGTCCATCGATTCCATCAATACCATTCGCGCCAGCTATGCCTTGGATTCCTTGTGGACCGGTTGCACCTGTCAGACCTGTAGGGCCTTGAGCACCTGTTGCGCCATCTACACCATCAATTCCATCAATACCATTTGCACCAGCTATGCCTTGGATTCCTTGCGGACCTGTTGCACCTGTCAGACCTGTAGGGCCTTGGGCTCCGGTTGCACCATCGACACCATCAATTCCGTCAATACCATTTGCACCAGCAACGCCTTGGAGTCCTTGCGGACCTGTTGCACCTGTCAGACCTGTCGGGCCTTGCGCTCCGGTTGCGCCATCGACACCATCAATTCCATCCATTCCATTTGCGCCAGCAATACCTTGGATTCCTTGAGTACCAGTCGCGCCCGTCAATCCTGTAGGGCCTTGCGCTCCGGTTGCGCCATCGACACCATCAATTCCGTCAATACCATTTGCTCCAGCGATGCCTTGGATTCCTTGTGGACCAGTCGCACCCGTTAGACCTATTGGGCCTTGAGCACCTGTGGCTCCTGTATTTCCTGTTGGACCTTGAGGACCTGTTAGACCCGTTGGGCCTTGGACGCCTGTTGCTCCATCGACACCATTAATTCCGTCAATACCATTTGCTCCTGCTATGCCTTGGATTCCTTGTGGACCAGTTGCACCCGTCAGACCTGTAGGGCCTTGTGCACCTGTGGCTCCATCGACACCATCAATTCCATCAATACCATTCGCGCCAGTAATACCTTGGATTCCTTGAGGACCAGTTGCGCCTGTTAGACCTGTAGGACCTTGTGCACCTGTGGCTCCATCAAGTCCATCGATTCCATCAATACCATTTGCACCAGCAACGCCTTGGATTCCTTGAGGACCAGTTGCACCTGTCAGACCTGTAGGGCCTTGCGCTCCGGTTACGCCATCGACACCATCAATTCCGTCAACACCATTTGCTCCTGCTATGCCTTGGATTCCTTGTGGACCTGTTGCACCTGTCAGACCTGTAGGGCCTTGCGCTCCTGTTGCTCCATCGACACCATCGATTCCGTCAATACCATCTGTTCCAGCGGTGCCTTGTATTCCTTGTGGACCTGTTGCTCCTGTTAGACCTATAGGGCCTTGAGCACCTGTGGCTCCATCGACACCATCAATTCCATCAATACCATCTGCACCAGCTATGCCTTGGATTCCTTGTGGACCTGTTGCGCCTGTTAGACCTGTAGGACCTTGTGCACCTGTGGCTCCATCAAGTCCATCGATTCCATCAATACCATCTGCGCCAGCTATGCCTTGGATTCCTTGCGGACCTGTTGGGCCAACTGGACCGGCCACTACATCGCCAGCGGTTTTCGCATACAACGCGTAAGGAACGCTCAACAATTGGCTTGTTCCCAATATTGAATAATTTGTTCCTCCTGTTAGATCGGCCTTTGTGAGAATAAAGTGAGACCCAGCTCCCCAATCAATCTCTGAGAAATCCCCAAAAAACACATTGCCAGTTCCGATCTCCAAACTCACCAAACCATTGGCGTTGGTCATGGCCGTGTGTGTTTCTATAAAAACAACTGAACCCGAACTACTCCCCTGAAGGATACGGACCTCCATTCCAATTGCTTGATTTGTGACCAGATTGTTGTTGTCATCTCGTACAACAGCCTGATAGCTCATTTTTTCAGGAGCCTGAGCAAAAACTGAGGTGGCAAGAAGTAGTGTTATGAGGAATGCGTACAGTTTTTTCATGTATCAGGTCTTAATGATCTTGAAGGTTTTTATTGGCTTTTGGCTATCGGCAATGGTCAGATAATAGGTAGCCATAGCGAATTGGTCCATGCGTATTGCTGTACTGGAATCCACGATATTTCCATCGAGCAAAAGTTTTCCAGCGACATCGTAAAGCTGATAACTCAGGTCTTCGTAATTATAGTTGCCGATGACGAGATTGAGCACATCGGTTGTCGGATTAGGATAAGCTGAAAGTTGTAGGACTATCTCTGGAATATCGATGCCAAGTACAGTGGAGATTTCATACGGTTGTTGAACGCCCTCAGCCATAGAACCTCCCGGTAGTGAGTTCGTGTGGTATACGACTTGTCCGATAGAATAGCTGATGGTTCCGGTACTTCCAGAAAGTTCAGATCCTGAAGCATTGATGGATTCTTGTGCTCGAATTTCCCGTAGGCTAGCAAAAAGAATTAGGATACTACAAAAGATGTATCTCACAGATTGGGGGGTCGGATAGGTTTTGACTTGTCTACAGAACAAACCTTCCCGCATACTTGAAAAAGACAGATAGGTTCAACTATTTAGCCCAACATCAGAGAACAGTCGATGAAATAGTTGGTCAGTACCGATAAACTTCGATGGACAACGATTAGGGCCATCCGATATCCCTTGCGCCCTGTTTAAGGACTCAAGAAAGACTGTAGATCAATAGGCCGCTCAATAGTTTTGGGACCACGTAGGTGCTTTTAGGCGGCATGGTCTTACCCTGGTCTGAAATGGCATAGAATTCTTGACCCGAAACCGGAAATAAAGAAAACGCCAAACTGAATTTGCCTGAATCAACAAGTCGCTCCAACTCCTGAGGACCTTTAGTTCCAGGTACAAAACTGATGCGGTCATCATTTCGAAGATCGCGGATACCTAGCAGTGGCGCCAAAATATGATTGGAAAGAATGCTTACATCCAACGCGGACACTGCTTCTGTACTTCTGCGATGCCTGTACACCAACTTATACCAGTGTCCTCCAAGACACATTCCGAAGTGCCCTTGTTGCTCTGGCTTTATAGGTATCTGCTCCTTGAAGTAAACTTCAAAATCTTTAGATAGCTCTTCCAAGAATTGTGAAACACCCATGTTCCCCAGATCTTTTACAATGCGGTTGTACTCATAGATCTTGAGCTGATCGTCTGGAAAAAAAATGCCCAAGAAATAATTCCAAGATTCATCTCCGGTCACTTGAGCAGACTGAAGCCATTTATCATGCGCAAGCAACACGGAAGAAGCTGATCGATGATGACCATCTGCAATATAGATGTGTTCCAACAGTCCCAATTTCTCGGAAAACTTTGCCGTCCAATTTGGGTCACTTACTTGCCATAGCTGATGTTTCTTGCCTTCATCATCCTCAAAATCCAGAAGCGGAGGATTCTGTCGAATGATCTCAGTTAACAATTCCAAACTGCCATTTCTGGGATATGTGAAGCAAACTGGCTCGGCATTGATATCGCAAACGGAGAGATACTCCTTCAGGATTTTCTCTCGACTTGCAATCGTCTGTTCATGTATGCGTATCACTCCACTATCATAATCCTCAACAGAAGCGCAGCCCATAATTCCTGTAAAAGATGCTTTACCTATATGCTGGGTATATACATAGAAGCTGGGAGCACCGTCTTTCTGAAAAATTCCTTGATCAAATAAACGCTGGTAGACTTCCTTACTTTGGTTGAAAAGTTGAGTGGAATTGGCTGGAAACCGCTGACCCGTGAGCACCTCTGGCCTAATAATGTTGAGGAACGACTCTGGGTTAGACCTGAGGATATCTTTGATCTGTTTCCCGCTATACGAATCATACGAACGACTTACAACTTTCGCTGCAATATCAGGTCGAGGATGAATGCCTCGGAAAGGTCTGACGCGTGCCATTTTGTAAATATGGATAAATCAGGAGATTGCCGCGATGACCTTCTCGGCCAACTCAATCCCGATTCTTGTTTGAGCCTCATTGGTAGAAGCCCCGATGTGAGGTGTAACAGAAACTCTAGGATGATCTAACAACGCTTGATTAGGACTTGGTTCATCTTCAAACACATCCAAACCGGCACCGCCAACCTGACCTGATTCCAATGCATCGAGAAGAGCTTCCTCATCAATTACCCCACCTCGAGAGGCATTTAACAAAACGACTCCATACTTCATTGCAGCCATTGCTTCTTTCCCGATCATCGGACCACCCTTAGGCTTCGGAACATGAAAGGAAATAATATCAGCCACAGAAATCAATTCTTCGAAGGTGGAAGATTTAAATAACATCTTGAATTGAATGGCATTGGGAAGGTCAGTCTCTAACTCACATTGCTGAACGAAGGGATCATACATGATGACTTTCATGCCTAAGCCAAGAGACATTTTTGCCAAAGCCTGACCAATTCTTCCAAAACCAACAATCCCCAAGGTTTTTCCTTGTAATTCCCATCCACCAGCAAAGGCTTTCTTAAGGACATTGAACTCCGTATGTCCTTGCATTGGCATTAGCCTGTTTGATAAATGAATGAACCGTGCAATGGCAAAAAGATGCGCCAAAACCAATTCAGCCACTGATTGTGACGATGCTGCCGGAGTGTTGATTACCGCGACACCATTTGCTTCCGCGGATTTTAAGTCGATATTATCTACTCCAACACCAGCTCTACCGATGACTTTCAAACTGGTTGAACACGACAATTCTAGTTCGGTAATCTTAGTGGCGCTTCGTACTAATACACCCACAACCTGATTATCTCGGATGAAATCGGCAAGTTGGTCTTGCGGAACTTTTTCTGTTCGGATCTCAAATCCTGCCCGTTCCAGAAGTTCTCTTCCCGAAACATCTATGCCATCGTTTGCTAGGATCAGCGCCATTTATCCGTGAATTCGTTCAAACTCCTTCATTACGTCTACCAACACCTGAACACTTTCCAGAGGCAAAGCGTTGTACATGCTTGCCCTAAATCCACCAACAGATCTGTGACCTTTCAATCCACTGATGTGTGCGGCATCCAACATTTTACTGAACAGGTCATTGAGCGAATCATCGTTTAACACAAACGTGGCATTCATTCTAGAGCGATCTTCTTTTTCAGCTGTACCATTGAACATCGGATTTCTGTCTATTTCTCCATAAAGAAGGTCCGACTTCTCCTGATTTCGCTTATCCATCCATGGAATGCCTCCGTTCTTTTTTAACCACTCTAATGTTAACATAGACACGTAAATAGAATAGACCGGAGGCGTATTATACATGCTTTCTCCTTCAATGTGAACAGCATAATCCAACATGGACGGAATGTCTCGACCGGTTTTACCAAGTAATTCATCCTTCACAATTGCAAGCGTAACTCCCGCTGGACCTAGATTCTTTTGCGCCCCAGCGTAAATCAATCCATAATCAGCAACGTTAACAGGTCGACTGAAAATATCAGACGACATATCCGCAATCAAAATGGAATCCGTTTTAGGTATGTCGAAGAACTCTGTACCGTAAATGGTATTGTTGGTGGTATAATGAAGAAAGTCCAATCCAGTAGGAATGGCATACCCTTTTGGAACATAATTGTAGTTCTTATCCTTTGAAGATGCCACTATATCAATGTTTCCTAATCGTTTTGCTTCTTTAATTGCCTTGCTAGACCATACACCAGTATCAATGTAGCCTCCTTTTCCGTTTAAGGTCAGGAAATTCAAAGCGCTCATATAGAATTGAAGACTGGCTCCACCCTGCAAGAAAAGAACGGAATATCCATTTGGAACGTTCAGTACTTCTTTTACAAGGGCAACGGCATTTTCTGCCATCGCAACCATCTCCTTACTCCGGTGCGACATTTCCAATATGGAAAGTCCGCTTCCCTTATACTCTAAAACAGCCTGACTCGCTTGTTGAAAAACCTCATTTGGTAGGATACAAGGACCCGCACTATAGTTGTGAATTTTGAGTGAACTAGAATTATCTGGCATCAGTTTAAATTTTATGGTGCGAAAGTCTTAAATTATTGGGAAAGAGCAGGTAACGCAGAAATGAACATCACAAAAATCTCATTCTCTTGTAGCAATTATCCGCACGAATCGGGTGTTACGATGTTCCATGCGTAGTTGTTCTGAATCCATCGTTAATAACTTATGAGGAAAATTATTTGTTTTAATCGAGAGTTCGTGTTCATTTGTTCTTACATTTAATCAATTGTTAACCAAAAACTATTTAAAATGGCTGAAGCTTATTGTGTAAAATGCAAAGCAAAAAGAGAGATGAAAGACTCTAAAGAAGTGGTAATGAAAAATCAACGCAAAGCGTTGAAAGGAGTTTGCCCTACTTGCGGAACAGGAATGTTCAAGATCTTGGGTAAAGCTTAATTAGCTTAACTTTTTTACTTTGCTGTAATCAGCAGAGTGCTTTGCGGTTTTGGTTGCAACACCAAAACTTCAGAAACGAAAAGCCCTGATGATAATTCATCAGGGCTTTTACTATTTATGGACTACAGCGAGCGACATAAATTTAAACAAGATCCAATCGGAGAATCTAACCTATCCTGCGCTAAACCCCGAGTATCAAGTATCCCGTTTCATGAATATTTAGAAGTCTGACGATTAGAGACCTTAATACTCTTCTTGATGACTAGCGATGTCACGTAAATTAAGGTGACTTGGAAATACTAATCCAGTATTATGGAGAGTATCCGGATTCATAAAATACGCTTGCTGTGTAAATTCTGACGCTAAGAAAACTCAAGCATTTCAACTTATTGATTTAATGAACTAGGAAATACCAAAAGCAAAAAGCCACCATTGAAAGAATTCAATGGTGGCCTATACTCAAAATGCTAAAGAATCAATATTCCCAAAGGTCATGCTCAAGAATAAATATTTCCTCCTTAATTTTTTCTGCCTCCAACAACTGATCGATCCCATTCAACATGTACTCAGACACTAAACGGTCGTACACATTCTTTTCTTTGTAAATAAAAGAGCCGAACATCCGTTTCCAAAATATGTCTTCCATCGTTCGTCTTTCCGCATCATTCTGACGGTTAAACACTTCAGCACTTGCGAAAATGTTACGAGCTTCTGGAAAATAGACCCAAAACATAGGCTCCTTACCTCTTACTTCTCCTGTAGTTCGGTCAATATTGTCAGCAACTGGTTGAATCCCAATAATTCTGACATCAAGAATTGACTTTTGTCGATCGAAGAACCAATCTTCCTTCAAACGAAACTCCTTCACATTTGCAGGCTGAAAATCCTCCTCGATAACAGTCATTTGCAAATCGTATGGTGGATCTGGACTCTCAATATATTGAGTATCAATAAAGCTTAACTTTCTTTCGATTTCTGCCTTAGTAAGGGTCATGGTGAACTCATCATCCAGCGGATCATAAGCAGTCAAACTACCTTCTCTAACAGCCTCAATTATTACTTGTGTAAGGCTTCTACGATTCTTAATCGGTTCAGTTGGATAATATAAGGGATGATTGATTTTCTCTCGTAAGTCAAGTTTTCTCCAAATACGAGTTGACCACATCACATCCGCCTCACGCAAGTGGGTATATGGAATTACCTTTCTAGTAGGGTAATGCTCCTTAACATAAACCCCATCCAAAACATTCTGGCCAACAGCCCAGTTGCTTGCAAACGCACTTATGAAAACAACTGATAATATGACAAGTAACTTTTTCATGGTCATTCCCTTTTAGTTCAACCAACCTAGTCCATCTTCAAGCTCACAGGCGAAAGTGGTACTGGAGTAACGCCTTCCGCAGGACGATTATTTTCGTCAAGCATCACAGCCTTAATATTTTCAATATATACCCTAGAACCCTTCTTCAACCTTTTTATCTGATCCAACTCACCGGGAGGTATGGTACTACCTACTACTTGCTTTGTAATAAGGTCAGTTCCTACCTGGTAAACCAAATCAAACTTTGTCACTTTAAAGAATAATTCGAAGTCGAATCCTTTCATTTTAGGTATCACAGTTGGGGCAGCAGCTAAACGATTTGCAGACACCAAACCTTCTTCAACACCAGCAATAGTTGCAACTGGTGGAGGCACATCCTTCACCCTGAACTTAAAGTCCCCCATAGGACGAACTTTCCCATCTATCTCTGCACTTACTTTCACCGTTGCTTCACTACCACCTTTTACTTCCGCAATGTAATTCCCCTTACCGGCCTTAGAGTCTGCCTGAAGAGTTCCTCCAACCAGCGATGGTTTCACCAACTCAGGCGCAACACCTGGAACCGAAATAGAAATAGGGTTCTTCACACCACGATAAAGCACATTCATTTTTGTAGGTGATACAACCACTCCAGACTTCATTACCATATATTCGCCTTTGAACGGATATCTCAGGTATTGACCAGAAGGCGCTTTTACTTGAATAACACCTGAGTACTCCTTCAATCCTTCACTTGTCGCCTTAACAGTGTAAGTTCCTACACCTCGATCCACAACAACTGACGTGGAGTCCACTGAACCAACAATCACGTTTTTCGAAGTATCAACTTTACCTAATTGAACCTGCGGATTCTGAGTTGTACTGAACGCTGCAACGAAAATCTCGGCTTTGTAATCATCGCCCTGAAACACCAAGTTTGGAGCAATGACCTTAGCAGCTAATGTGTCAAACTTAAAATCGCTGGCATCAACTTTTCGAAACAGATACTTAACCACATCTGATTCAGCATTTCTAACATCCGTTTGAATCTTAGTCAAATTGGTAATAACAGCAGCTAATGGAATATGGTAAAAATTAGCCAAAGGCCATGCCTCTGATTCTGTCTGACTCACTTTTAATTCAGCTTCTGTATTGAAGTTAATTTGAAGAGCATCCTTAATACTTTGTCCATCTTTATCATCAAGCTTGGTAATTAAGTTATCTCGAAAAGCGTTTATCTTATTAACTAGTTCACTAACAGTATGAGGACCCTCCTTAAGCTTTCCTTCCTCTCCACCAATGAGAATATTTGTAGGCACGTCATAGTTATCCTTTGAATTCACGTTGGTAAGTGAAAAAACAGAATCTAAAACGGTAATTGCCGCGTCCCGTTGAATCTCATTAGAAGCATTCTTAACGTTGTCCAACAAGACATTAACTTCAGTAGAATCCAGTTTATCAGTACGCATAATCAAATACCTCTTCAGGTCTTCAATATGTTGTACCAGTTCCTCAGATGAAACTTGAACGTCAGTGGCCATATCATACCACTTCTGAACCTTCTTTTGATCATTGAGCAACGCAATTTTGAACGCGTCATACTGTGACTCGTTCTTATTTGCGAAGTTCTTATTCGTAACGATCAAACTATCATTTATCAAGATGAATGAGTTGAGGATTTCCTTGGATACGTTCAGCGCCAACAGGGCGGTGAGTACCAAGTACATCATACCAATCATCTTTTGTCTTGGGGTCTCTTTTCCTCCAGCCATTTCTTAATTCCAGTAGGTTTTTAGCTTCTTAAACGAATCTGTTTAGCCTTGTGGCCGATTCATGGCAGATAGCATGTTACCATAAACAGTATTTAGAGAACTGATGTTTTGTGCAAGTTGAGAAACCTCCTGCTTATATTTCTTAGCATCGTCAACTGATTCATTAAGCGTGCTCATTAAATCACTCATACCTGAGTATAATGTATCAGATGACTCCAAGAATTGCTTGGTCCCTTGAAGTTGTAACGAATACTGAGAATTCAATTGCGTTATATTCTCAGCCATCTTCTTCATTTCAGAACCGAAGTCAACACCTTCACCATCAACAACCATCGCACCAAGAGAAGCTGACGCCTTCACGTACGCATCAGATAGGCCACCAACTGTTTCGGCAGCTCTTTTCACATTACCAACATATTGCTCAGTTGCAACTGAGGCATCAGTAATATCAGACATCTTTGCAACGTTATCTCCTAATGAACGAAGATTATTGCCTAAACTCTCGATCAACTCTGGGCCAATCTTAGCCTCTTCAAGCAAATTATCTAATTCCTGAGATGTAGAAAGACCTTTCGGGCCTTTATGTCCTCCGTGTCCTCCGTCTCCACCTTCACCAGGAATACCAGCTAATTCTGGATAAACCAAACTCCAATCTGGATCTTCATGAGGCTTCTCAAAAGCAGAGAAGAAAAAGATGACAGCTTCAGTAGAAAGACCTACAACAAGCATCGGACCTGCACCCGGCCAGTGTTGAATCTTGAACATCGCTCCCACAATAACAACTGCCGCTCCGAAGCCATATAACTTCGCCATGAAACTTTTCCACTTTTTCCCTTGCATGACTTTAAATGATTAGGTTTTATTTAATTGATTTCGATTTACTTGTTAAAAATCTGCCTTGTCGCGACCTAAGAAGGTCATCACAGTCCTAAATCCGACATAGCACTTTGCAGTATCTTGATACTCATACGTTCTAGTACCCGTTTGAAGGTAATAACCTATGTCCTTCCAAGAACCTCCACGAATAACCTTGCGTTTCAATGATGGAGGATCTGAATCCTTAGCATCGTAGAAATAATCTGGGTTCAAGTCATGAGTAAAACTATAGGCACTCTCGTCAAAAGCGTTCTTTGTCCATTCAGCTACGTTTCCAGCCATACAATAAAGACCGTAGTCATTAGGCGCATATCTGAACACCTTCACAGTATGAAAACCACCATCAGCTACATAATTACCTCTTAATGGCTTGTAATTAGCTAAGAAACAACCACGGCTATTTCGAATATATGGCCCACCCCATGGATATGGCGAAAGGTCCAATCCTCCTCTTGACGCATATTCCCACTCCGACTCAGACGGAAGTCTAAAATCTTGAACGAAAGTCTCGTCATTATGAGCAAGCCAGCTATTGAGCAATTGGGTTCTCCAAATACAGAACGCACGAGCTTGCTTCCAAGTAACCCCTACAACAGGGTAATCATCATATGCCGGATGCCAGAAATACATATTTGTCATCGGTTCATTGAACGAATATGTGAAATCGTGAATCCAAGCGAGTGTATCCGGATAGACATTGATAATATCTCTCTTGATGAAAACAGAACGATCTTTCATCCCTTGCTCGCGATTTTCTTTCCTAGCAGCTTCTTTCAAATCAATCCAGAAGTACTCAAAATTCAATTTACGAGTATCGATCTCTCGTCTTCGATAAAATCTTTCATGTTCGGGGAGATACATTTCTTCCAAAACTTCCATGTATTCCTCATCATCATATTCGATATACTCGTCCCAATTGATTCGCTCACCATACTCACCTTCCTCCAAAAGATGATCCTCTCCAATCAGGAGGTGCGCAATTGAATCGCGAACCCAATAAACGAATTGACGATATTCATTATTGGTGATTTCCGTTTCATCCATATAAAATGCTTGAACGGAAACAGTTTTTGCCTGGGAAGTAACCGCATAAGGTACATCCTGATCACTCGGCCCCATGTTGTAGCTTCCCATTGGTATGAAAAGCATTCCATATGGATCATCCATATACCACTCTTCCCTACCCTGAACTCCAACCAACTGACCCCTACCGTATTTGCCGCAACTAGACAAACTACTGATGCCAGCTACCAACACACACATAAAAAGAAGCTTTTTCATGGTATTTCTTTTGTACACAACAGATTCAGGGAAAACATCTGCCATAATGGTTAACATCGCTTGAATAAACTGTTTCGTAATTGACATCCCCGTAACTTTTACCCAATCATTTAAAATGATAAGGTAGAGCCATGCTTGAACGAAACTTTTTCCCAAATGTTGCAAAAATGTTTAGCGATTAAAGGAAACGAACGTTTCTGTAGCGCTGATTAGCAGTAGCTGACTTCAACTTATAGCAATATCCGAGCATAATCTCGTGACTTCCACTGCTATATTGATTGAGACCTGAAGTAGTAACGTCATATGAATAACCTACTCTGAATTCCTTGATCTGAACACCTGCCATGATTCCGACAGCATCATCAATTCTGTAAGAAACACCAGCCCAAACCATATTCTTCCACAATGCTCTTAAGTTGATATCGAACTGAGTTGAAGCCCCGTCAGTCTTCAGGAATACTGAAGGATTCAATGCCCAAGTAGGATTGATATCCCATGTATATCCAGCCATTGCATAGTAATGGCGAGCTACGGTATAATTGCTTACTGTTGAACCCTGCTCAAACTTCAACGTTGGCCCTATCAAGTGATTTGCAGAAATACCCGCATACAATTTATCGGTGTGGTAATAAATACCAAAACCAAGATCCGGAGCAACCCCACTAGATTTTGAATTCACAATATTCGGATCTCCGTCTTGGATTGGATCTAATTGCGAACCGTCAAGTGTATTGAACAGAATCCCTCCCTCAATACCAATTCCTAATGTACCTGGCCCTAAACCTAGACGATAAGCATACGAAACTTTAACTCCACCAGAGTACTGAGCTCCTAGCTTATCTGACAGAATTGAAAGGCCAACACCACCATGCAACAACTTCACAGTTCCATCTACGTTGACAACTGTAGTGATTGGACGACCAGCAAAACCAACCCATTGTTGGCGATGTAATGCATTGGCACAAATTCCATTGTTACTTCCTGCGTAACCTGGATTAGCATACAACCTATTAAACATGTTCATCGTGAACTGAGGGTCTTGCTGAGCAAAAACCGTTGTTCCCAACAATAGCAATGTAACAGACGCAATAACAGTAAAAGTCTTTTTCATATCAAATAATTCGATTTCCTTCTTTTTCCTTTTTCCTTGGTTCAGTTGCTACTTTTTCAAGAAGCCGCTAAGTAAACAAATATTTCTTTCAACATCAAGTTGTTAAATCGATTGATCGACTAAAAACCGATGCGAATATCAGCAAATAAAAGACACAAAATCAACTGAGCTTTTGAAAAGTCTGCCACCATCGGTCAGGAATTTCATCTTCGCAAGCTCTTAAGTAGTCTTGGTAACCACAAGGAACCATAAAATGACGTTCGTACTTAGCACCAAGTTTTGACGGGTAGGGTACCTCCATCCACCATCGGTCGCTTCGTTGACTCTTGTAGAAAATCACATCATAACGCCCATTTTCCAATGTGACGGTATATTTAGTGTATTCGCTCTTGTCAGCAAATGGATAATCTTGTTTCCGATTATTTACGCCCCATAGGAAATACCAAACCAATTGGGCGATAAGATGAGCGGACGACTCATTATCGCCAGCATTAAGACAATTGTAAAAGCCGATTGAAGATAATTTATCACTTAAGCCGGCATATCTGGAAATGGCACAGGCTTGTTCTCCATAAAGACCATTAGGTTCCGACCTTTGATTGACCGCATAATCTGATATCCGAATACTTGTGAGATCGAAGGAAACCATATCTGCATTCCTTACTATAGGTTCAACTTCTTCGAGATTCGACTGAACTTCTCCAAGTCGATAAATATCGAAGTACATTTTCTTCATCAAGTCAACCTCCCTTGGAAGAACATGGTGCGTTTGATAGGCGAGACAGCTGAAGTTAAACAGCACATTGGGTTGATGCAGAATTATCTTTTGCATGAAGCGATTCTCCTTCATGGCATCTTCCACATCGCCAATATCGAACATGGAATCGACATTGACCAAGTTCACCACCTGCTCAAGTTTTTCGTAAGCGAGGTAATTGGCGTAGGTAAGATCTTGGCCTCCTCCTAATATGACCGCCACTCCGCCCTGTTTCACAATTGAAGCAATACTACTAGAGAGCGCATAATATGTGTCTTCGACTGTTTCTCCTTGGTTGATATTTCCAAGATCGACTAAACTCAATCCCACAAAGTGGTCTTTGAGGGCGTATAATCTGTTCCTCACAGATACTAACGAATCTGAATTGAACTCTCCAGCGATAGACCTCCTCGTTTCGACAACACCTAAAAGAACAACTGATCCTTTTTCAATTTCTGGGAAATGGGCATTTTCGGTGTATGCCGATACTTTCTCACCAAGCGTTCCTTCCTCACATGCAACAGTGAAGTCAGCTGGCAGTGGCTCAAAAAATATGGCAATATCAGACAGTGTCATTTTTTCTTTCGAACAGCGCCTCGTTTAGGCTTATCAGGAGTTTGAGCAATAATTTCTTTGCAGTCCTCGAGGGTTAGTTTTTCAGGTTCGGTTCCTTTTGGGATGCGGTAATTCTTCTTACCAACGGCTATATACGGTCCGAAACGACCGTTTTTCACTTCAATAATGTCTGTTCCATCCTTAAACTCATTGATCATCATCTTTTTGAGATCCTCTCTTTTGGTCTCAATAAGTTGAATGGCCACATCCTTTGTGATGGTCATTGGATCTTCATCACCTAAAGAAACGTAAGACTTCCCGTGTCGGACATATGGCCCGAACTTTCCGATTCCGATAGTGAGTTTTTCACCTTCAAATTCGCCAATTTCTCGAGGAAGTTTAAAGAGCTCCAACGCTTCTTCCAACGTAATGTCCTCCATCTTTTTCCCTGCAGGAATGCTAGCAAATTTTGGTTTCTCTTCATTATCTGCCTCACCAATTTGAACCATAGGTCCAAAGCGGCCTAGCCTAGAATAAACGTTTCGTCCAGAAACTGGATCGACACCGAGCATTGTTTCGCCTGTTGCTTTCTTGGCATTTTCAGCCGTATCAACGGTTGTTACATGGAACGGCTTGTAGAACGCGTCAATCATTGAAGTCCATTCCAGCTGACCTTCTGCAATCTCATCAAACTGCTCCTCTACTTGGGCTGTGAAATTATAGTCTAGGATTTCAGTGAAGTTCTCGACTAAAAAATCTGTCACGACTTTACCGATATCCGTAGGAAAAAGCTTGGACTTTTCAGCCCCAGTGATCTCGGTTTTCACCTCTTCCTTCATTCCATCTGAATTCAAAAGGATGAATCCGTATTTACGCTCAACCCCTTCTTTGCCTTCCTTAACCACATAGTTTCTGCTTATGATGGTGTTGATAGTTGGTGCATAAGTAGATGGTCTGCCAATTCCCAATTCTTCCAGTTTTTTCACCAAACTCGCTTCGGTGTATCGTGCTGGTGGTTGAGTAAAGCGCTCCATTCCCTCCACTCTCGTGGCTTCCAACTTTTGTCCAACGTTCAAATTAGGAAGCATTCCCTTTTGATCGTCCGATTCATCATCAGTTCCTTCTAGATAAACCTTCAGAAATCCTTCGAACTTGATAACCTCACCTTGCGAAACAAAACCAATGTCAGAACCAGAAACATTGATGTTGACCGTTGTTCGTTCCAACTGAGCATCTTCCATTTGAGATGCAATGGTTCTCTTCCATATAAGATCGTACAGCCGTTGATGTCCTGCATCACCTTTTACTGTCTGCTTATCCATATATGTAGGGCGAATAGCTTCGTGAGCTTCTTGCGCGCCCTTGGATTTTGAACTGAATTTTCGCGTTTTAGCATATTCAGCACCATACAGTTTTTCTATTTCTGCTTTAGCCGCGTTGATGGCAAGATCCGATAGATTCACGCTATCAGTTCTCATATAGGTGATATTTCCCTGCTCATACAGATCTTGAGCTATGCGCATCGTTTTTGTAACTCCATACCCTAGTTTACGGCTGGCTTCCTGTTGTAAGGTTGAGGTAGTGAATGGCGCGGCTGGTGTTCGCTTGGCCGGCTTTTTCTGAAGATCGGTGACCGAAAACGCAGCGTTTTTGCAACCCTCAATAAACGAGCGTGTTTCTTCAATGGTATCAAAACGCTTGGAGAGTTCCGCTCGGAATTCCATTCCATCAACATTGAAATAGGCCAGTACCCTGAATGCCGAAGTGGCCTGAAATGCTTCAATTTCCCGTTCGCGCTCCACAATAATCCGAACAGATACCGACTGAACTCTTCCTGCCGAAAGATTTGGCTTCACCTTTTTCCAAAGAACCGGTGACAGTTCATATCCGACCAAGCGGTCCAAAATTCTTCTGGCCTGCTGGGCATTAACCAGATCAATATTTAGCTCTCGTGGATTCTCAACTGCATTAAGAATGGCTGTCTTGGTGATTTCATGAAAAACAATCCGTCTTGTTTTGTCACTTTTCAACCCTAATGCTTCTTGCAAATGCCAAGAAATGGCTTCTCCCTCACGGTCCTCATCCGAAGCCAACCAAACCAGATCGGCCTCTTTACTCAACTTCTTCAATTCCCTCACTAGATTTTCCTTGTCTTTCGGAATCACATAGTCAGGACTGTAATTGTTATCAACATCAACGGAGAGCTTTTTTGAAGGAAGATCTCGGATATGGCCGAAGCTGGATTTTACAGTAAAATCTTTTCCAAGAAAGCCTTCGATGGTTTTGGCCTTTGCCGGTGACTCAACGATTACGAGGTTCTTCATACGGTCTTTTGGGAGTTTTGATTTGGGGCACAAAGAAAACCAAATATTGAAAGATCAGCGGATTAAGCCAAAACTGTTGGAAATCTGACGTGGAAAATAGCTCCGCGAGGCACATTATCTTCTACCGAAATGCTTCCGCCATACTTCTCAACAAGAAGTTGCACCAAATAAAGACCTATTCCAGTACCTTTTGTCTTGCGCACATCTTCGTTGCCTCTTCGATAAAACCGTTCGAATATTTTCTGCTTTTCGCTATCAGGAATTCCTTCTCCAAGATCGGAAACAGAAATCTCTATGGAATCTTTGGCCATTCTTGCAGAAACGGAAACAGTGCTTTCTGCACCATATTTAATGGCGTTGTCAATCAAGTTAACCATGATGCTTTGAAAAGACATCTCGTCAATTTCGCCAAACACATTCGGTTCGAGTTCGAGTACTATCCTGCCATCTTCTAACAGATTTGGATACACACTCTGCAACTGCATTCTGAGCATTTTAGAAACATCAACTGATTGTTTCTGCAGAGGAAGACCACCCGATTCGACCTTATTTACAAGCAACAGATTTTCAACCAGTTTTTCCAGTCGATCTGTATCCAAAAGCGCCCGCTTATATATGAGTTCTTTCTTTTCGTCAGGAAGGTTTCGCGTTAGCAACGTTTGCAATTGGAGCTTAATGGCTGCCAAAGGCGATTTGAGTTCGTGGGTTATTGAAAGCAGAAAATTCTTTTGCTGTTCAGCCAGCATCAATTCTTTAGAAATACTTTTTCTGACCGACCAAAAACCTAAGAGTAGAATGAATACAAAAACGGCTCCTTCGCCAAGAACCATCCAAATTCGCAAAGCCAGTTTCTCATCCAATTCGGCCTTCTGGACCTGTAGTTCAGGACCTTCTATTCCAATGGATTGAATGAGGTCAAGTTTGAGTCCGTATATCTCGGCATTGAGATTGACAAGCGTGTATGCCCACCAACCAAACTGGAGCAGAACATAAAACCCGAGAAGATAGATGAGCAATCCGTTGGGTGCTACTATTTTTTTTGACCTTAAGTTGTTTAGCATTAGCCCAAACCTACAATCGGGCCTTGTTCGAGCGCAAATCGCACCAATCCGACCACATTCTTAACACGCAATTTCTTTATCAAATTACGCTTATGCGTTTCTACGGTCCTTAAACTGATGTTGATCTTTTCCGCTATTTCCTGGTTCGTAAATTCCTTGGCCACATAATGAAGCACTTCGCGCTCTCTGTTGCTTAGCGAAACATCCGAATTATCTTCATCTCCCTCGGAGGTGATGGTTTGAGTCATGATCTCGAGCACTTGTTGTCCGTAATAGGTCTCACCATTTCCAACAGCTCTTATGGCGCGCAACACCTCTTGGTGCGATGCGCTCTTAAGTAAATAGCCCGAAGCTCCAGCCTTCACCATTCTTCGAATAACCTGCACTTCTTCGTGCATAGAGAACGCTAGTACTTTAATCTCTGGCCATCTTTCTTTGATCGTTTCCGTTGTGGACAAATCCAGCTGACCATCGATATTAATATCCATCAGCACCACATCTGGTCGGTTATTCTCAATACATTTCAACGCTTCGCTGCCATTCTTGGCTTCACAGGTCACTTCAATGGTTTCCACATCCTCAAAAAGCGAAACGATTCCACTTCTGAGCATCGGATGATCATCAACCACAATCAATTTAAGATGTTTCATTGCTACAACTTTGGAATATCAATATTAATAAGAGTACCCGAATTCTCGTCACTTTCCACATCAATCTGTCCACTCATCAGACCAACCCTTGAGTAAACATTGCTTAAACCAATGCCTTTGAAATCGTTCTCCGGATTAAATCCAACACCGTCATCCTCCACAGTGAGATTGAGCGAAGAGCCATGATCCATAAGACTGACAAACACATTTTTGCATTGTGCGTGCTTTTGCACATTTGTAAGTAACTCTTGCGTAATTCGATACAGATTCATCTCAACGAGAGGGTCGTAGCGAGGCTCCAGATCAACATGATCGAATTTTATCTTGATTCCGGAACGATCACTTAAATGACGGCATGTTTGATTGATGGCTTCTTTGAGCCCAAAGTTTTCCAACACTTCTGGCATCAGACCGTGCGAAATATTCCGAACTTCTCTCACCGCTTCCTGAAGATTTGTGTTCAAAAGGTTCAGGTCGTTCGAAACCCTTTCGTTCTCACTCGTAATTGCCTGTTCCCTGATCTGCGAAACCTGTAAAGCAATGGCGGACAACACCTGCCCGATTCCATCATGTAGTTCTGCTCCCAATCGTTTTCTCTCTTGTTCTTGCCCGCGCAGCACGGCATTCATGACCGAATATTCCCTATCCCTCTCGGACGTTACATCTCTAATGATCAGAATTGCCTTGTAAAAGCCTTGTTGATGGAAAATGCCGATGAATTTCCTTGAATACGTTCGTTTTGAACCGTCTGGGCCAGTGTAAGTGTCTTCCAATTCGAACTTACCACCCTCCGACTTGAGTGTCTCGAATTTATCGTTCAGATATTGTTTTTTGTCTGGGTTATCATAAAAGTCGAAAATAGTTGACCCAACTACGTCTCCTTCTTCATGCCCTTGCGATACTTTATTGATTGATTCAAAAACCCCAAACTCATTGATCGTGGCAATGTAATCTTCCACATTTTCAAAGATGAGTCGCAGTCGTTGCTCCGAGCGTTGAAGTTTGATTTCCTGTTCTCGTTTTTCAGTACGGTCTCGCAATAATGATTGGATATATACCTTGCCACCTTCCACTCGTTTCACAAATCTCGTCTCAATAGGAATCTCAAAGCCGTCTTTACGGATGATACTGGTATCGAAGGTTTGTGGCGCGTTTGCTTCCAACTCAGCCAGAAACTTCTGATAGTTTCGCCCCTTCCATCTCGGATCTATTTGATGTGCCTTCAAATTCAGAAGCTCTTCCCTTGAATATCCGAGCATATCTACGGCCACTTGATTCACATCTATGATGTTCTGATCCTCATCATGAAAGAAAAATGCATCGCCAGAGTTAAGGGACAAAGACTCCAAACGCTCTTGCGTGAGTGCTGCCTGTCGCTCAGCCAACACCTTGGAAGTGACATCAATGGCGCAGCTGTAAAATCCAATTACCTCACCTTTTTCGTTAATATCCGGTGCAAGAACAACGTTGAAATATATGTGTTGACCAGTGGCTATTATGCCATCATAATCGTAGGTGACCATTTCACCATTAAGTACCCTTTCAAAGTAAGGTTGAAGTCTTGTCTTTCCTTCTGTACTGATGAATTCTTCTATATGACGTCCTTCCAATTTGCGCGGATCCGCTCCGAGCTGGTGGTACGCATCATTTAAAAACCTGTAACGATAATCACTGGAAACACGAGCAATCAATATGGGAATAGCGTTGAGGATTGCCCTTGTTTCAGCCTCCATTCGCTCCAACACCTTACTTGCTCTTTCTAGTTTCTGCTCAGCTCGTTTTCTAAGTTGAATCTCTTGTTTCTGCTGTGCCTGCAGAATACGATTTTCAATAAACCTAGATGCGTGATGAGCAAGATCTCGAACCTGAGTAAGTTCCGTGTCGGAGAAGGTTAGCTGACCTGAAAGTCTCGTTAGGTTCAACGTCCCTAGAACGTTGGTATTCCCAATGAGTGGAACGTACACGAAGGATGAAGGTATTACTGTCTCATCAATGTTTGATGCTTTTACTTTCGCCAACACATCCTCAGGCAAACTTGTTACCAATAGTTCTTTTCCTGTTTGAATCACTGTGCCGATCATCCCTTCTCCGATTTTCAAAACGGAATAATCGAATAGCTTCTTAATCTCATTCGTTATGCTTTGATCCTTGTGAAAGACGGCAACAGGCGAAATTGAACCTGTTTCGGAATCGGCCAATTGAATATCGCAGACCACATCGAATTGATTGGCAACTCGTTCTGCAAACTGGTTCAGAATTCCACTCAGCCCAGCTTCAACATTGGCGAGAATAGATGATATCTCCAACTTGAATTCTGCCCATTTCTTCTCAGCATCAAGTTGTTTTTCGGCCTCACTTCTAAGTTTAACCTCAAGATGTTGGCGCTCCTTAAGTATTCCATTTTCCACGAACAACGATACGTATTCGCCCAATCTCCGTATCTGATCTGCTTCCACTTCCGTGAACTGATCCTGACCTTCCAACCTCGTAATATTAAGCGACCCAAGCACAGCTTGGGAACCAAGCAAAGGCACATACATCAGAGATCGCGGAACAATTCGCGCATCAATTTTTCTCGGACCACCGCGCATTTGTTCAGGAACCTCGTTGATGAACACCTCTTTTCCAGACTCGATCACCGAGCCCACAAGGCCTTGGCCTCTATGGACAATGGCCGTTTTGAAGATTTCGTTAATCAGCCGAAGTACTGCTTCATCTTCGTGATAAAGTGCTTCCGGTTTAATAAGTGCCGTTTCGTTATCTAGAATAGAAATGTCGCAAACCGCGTCAAGATAGACTGCCACTTTTTCTGCCAATTCCTGCAAGGATACCTGATACTTATTGCGTGGCTGGGAGAGAATTTGAGCAGCTTCAAGCAGAAACTCGTTGTATTGATTAAGTCTCTCTAGTTCTTCTGCTTGTTTGAGTTCTGTGACGTCTCGGATTACGCCAACAAGAAACCGGTTTCCCGTTTCATCAATAAACCGTGTCTTTCGGGTTGAAATTATTCGAGTCTCGCCACCTCTTACCGTAAGACGCTCTTCAACTATACGTTCTATTCCATCTGAAAGAACTTGTTTATCCACTTTTAAAAAATGCTCCCTTTCATCGGGTGCCACGTCTTCGGCAAGTGTCTTTCCAATTATTTCAAGTCTCGGCAGACCGAAGATCTCACAAAAAGCATCATTAACGAGAACTAGCCTGCTTCGGGCATCCTTAACAAAAACAGGGTCACCCATATTGTTAAGAATCGTTTTGTAGTTCTCGTCAGTTAATTCTCTTGCTTCATTATCGGCTTGTTCAATCATTACAAAGCAATTGAAGGATTAGAGCTGATTGAGTTCTGATTAAACCGAATTTTTGTAGCGATGAACCACTTCAACCAGCAACACATTTGGAGATTAGTCTAACTGAAAATACGTTTGAATGACCAAAATCTGTGCTGGTTCACATCACGAAGTTATTCATGAATTTGTAAAACAAACCCCGCAGCGGAACTACTTCGACCGCTCCAGCGCCTGCTCAATATCGGATATGATGTCTGAGATGTTTTCCAAGCCAACGGAAACACGCACTAATCCTGCAGAAATACTCACCGCTTTACGCTCTTCTTTTGTCAGTTTAGCATGAGTTGTTGAAGCTGGATGGGTTACGATTGTTCGAGAATCGCCCAAATTCGCAGTCACGGAGCACATTTGCAGCGCATCCAAGAATTTCTTGCCGCGTTCAACGCCTCCTTTTACTTCAAAAGTGATGAGCCCGCCACCTTTCTTCATTTGCTTTTGGGCCACTTTGTACTGCGGATGCGACATCAAACCAGGATAGCGCA